>JASEHM010000036.1 GCA_030018895.1 Candidatus Omnitrophota bacterium | reverse complement strand
AAAAAACATAAACTCAGCCGGGAAAATTATTTTTTGGGAGTTTTGAAACAGTCCCATATTTGCCGTGGCAGGGGGTTCCTTGGAAGGGGGACCCGCAGAATCCGCATTTCGCCAGCCCTTTGATCAGCTTCCCCTTGATTATTTGCGTCTTTTTGTTATAATTTATTGAGATTGCGCTACTAAAAAATCTTGTAAATATAAGCGCAATAAATAAGATGGGATATTACAAGGAGCTAAATGCAAAAAATTTATACTAATATTATCCGTATTGCAGGAGATGTAATTACAGTTGAGGCAGAGTCTGTAGGGTATATGGAGATTGCCCAGGTTATAACCAAACGCCAGGTATCATTAGCGCAGGTCATCCGTATTGACGGCAATAAGGTATCTTTACAGGTTTTTGCAGGAACCAAAGGGGTTTCTACCGGAGACAAGGTAAGGTTCTTAGGCCATGCAATGCGCACATCAAGCAGCGAAAACCTCTTAGGCCGTATCTTTAATGGAGGAGGCCTCCCTTTAGATAAAGGCCCTGGACTTTTTGATAATATGATTGACATTGGAACTCCTCCGGTCAACCCCGCAAAAAGAATAATTCCGAATAAAATGATTCATACTGGCCTGCCAATGATAGATGTTTTTAATTCCCTTGTTGAATCGCAAAAACTGCCGATTTTTTCAATTGCAGGAGAACCTTACAATGAACTCTTAAGCCGTATTGCGATTCAGGCAAAGGTTGACCTGATTATCTTAGGCGGCATAGGCCTAAAATACGATGATTACCTTTTTTTCAGGGATACGCTTGAAGAGCATGGAACGCTTTCACGCTCTATCCTGTTTATTCATACTGCCTCAGACCCTATTGTTGAGTGCCTGCTTGTGCCTGATATAAGCCTGGCAGTTGCTGAACAGTTTGCCCTTAAAGGCAAGCGTGTTTTAGTCCTGCTTACGGATATGACTAATTTCTGCGATGCCTTAAAAGAAATTTCTATTACTATGGAACAGGTTCCTTCAAACCGCGGCTATCCCGGAGATCTTTATAGTCAATTAGCCAGCCGTTATGAAAAGGCAGTGGATTTCCAGGCCGCAGGCTCAATTACTATCCTTAGCGCAACTACTATGCCCGGAGATGATGTTACCCATCCTGTGCCGGATAATACCGGTTACATTACTGAAGGCCAATTTTATTTAAAAAACGGCATAATTGAACCATTTGGTTCCCTGAGCCGGTTAAAACAACAGGTAAATGGAAAGACGCGGCCTGACCACCGCATCATTATGGATACCATGATTCAACTCTTTGCTAATTACCGCGAAACATTAGAAAAACAGGCAATGGGCTTTCAGATGAGCAATTGGGATAAGAAACTGCTTCACTATGGCAGGCTTTTTGAAAATAAAATGATGCCTTTAAAAATAAAAATCCCGCTTGAAAAAGCACTGGACCAAGGGTGGGAAATCTTAGCAGAATCTTTTAGCCCGGAAGAAACAGGGATTAAAAAAGACATCATTGAAAAATACTGGCCCGTTAACAAAGCAAAGGGAGGAGGGACGATGGAAGATGGGGCAGGTAAAATTAACTAAAGGCGAATTAAAAAGGCAGCGTGATTGCCTGAAACAATATGAAAGGTATCTGCCTACTTTACAGCTCAAAAAACAACAGCTGCAAATAGAAATCCTCTGGCAGGCAACCCTGCTTTCTGAAAAAAACCACACCCTGGACAAGAAAAAAGAGGCGACATTAACCTGGTCTGCCCTTTTGACTGAACCGGGAATAAATTTAAAGGCATGGATAATTCCTTCAAGGATTACAACTACAACAAAAAATATTGCTGGCACAGCCCTATCAGTTTTTAAAGATGCAGCGTTTGATGAGGCAAAATATGATTTATTTACAACGCCCTTATGGATAGATCATGCTGTTGAGGCATTAAGGCTAATTGTTTCCTTGCAAAAAGAAATTGAGGTGTTAGAAAAAGGGCTCTTGACCTTAAAGAACGAACTGCGCATTACCACTCAAAGAGTAAACCTTTTTGAAAAAATAAAAATCCCTCAGGCGCAAAAGGCAATACGGCTAATTAAAATTTATATCGGTGATCAGATGACTAATGCTGTAGGCCGCAGTAAAATTGCTAAGAAGAAAATAGTAGAACAAGAGGTTTTTGAAAGGGCAAGTGTATGATTGTAAGGATGAAAAAAGTTGGCCTTATTATGCAGGCTAAAGAGACGCAAGCTGCTATTAAGTCTTTGCGCTCCTTAGGAGTTGTACATGTAGAGTATACTCAAGTGCCCAAAAACAAAGACATCAACCGTATCCATGATGAATTATCCTTAATTAATCAGGCGCTGGAGATTCTCCTAAAAACGGAATTTAGCTGTGGCTGCGAAGGAAGCTTTAACCAGTCGGCCATTGGGGCCAAAAGAAATCTGGCTTTGGAAGAGCAGATTTCTTTTGATAAAGAAACTACTGCAAAGCACATCATTGACACATGGAAAAGAATTGACCACCTGCAGGAGTTTTCTAAATATCTTTATTCAAAAATCAAGGAGTGGGAACCCTGGGGCAGGTTTGACCCTGAAACAATAAAGGTATTAACCAAAAAAAATATTTACTTGAGGTTATTTCAGGTTCCTATAAAAGAATTAAAAATTTTTCCTTTAGATACCCATGTCAATGTAATATTTACTAAAGGCAATATTGCCTCCTGCGCTGTTTTATCAAACAGAAAATTTGAAACCGCCTTTAAAGAAGTAGAACTGCCCAAAATGGGCATTTTGCAAATGCAAGAGCGCATTACTGAAGATTGGCGTATTATTGAATCCCTTAACGATAACTTAAGAACTTTTTTTCCTTATCAAGTTAAATTTCTTGATATCAAAAAATCATTAGGAAAAGAACTTGAATTTCAAGAGGTCTTGAGCACAATGACGCAGGCAAAAGTCCTTACTTATTTATGCGGGTTTATCCCTTTTGACAGCCAGAAAGAGCTAATAAGCCTCGCCAAAAAACAAGGCTGGGGGATTTTGATCACTGAACCTGCTGAAGATGAAGCAGTGCCGACTTTAATCCGTAATCCGAAATGGATTTCTATTATTACTCCAATCTTTAGGCTCTTAGAGATAACCCCGGGATACAAAGAATTAGATATAAGCCTGTTATTTCTTATATTCTTTAGCCTGTTCTTTGGCATTCTTATTGGTGACGCTGGTTATGGCACAGCCTATTTATTAATTACTTTTCTGGCGCACAAAAAATTAGGCAAAAAATATCCCGGCGCAAGCAAAGATTTTTTTCTCTTTTATATTTTAAGTTTTTGCGCTATTATATGGGGAATATTAATCGGCTCTTTTTTTGGCCAGGAATGGCTGGCGAAAACAGGATTTAAGCCTCTGATTCCGGCTCTGAATAACGCAAAGAATATCCAGGCTTTTTGCTTTTTTATCGGAGCGCTTCATTTGACTATTGCGCATTCATGGCGAGCAATCTTAAAATTACCGTCATTAGCAGCCTTAGCAGATATTGGATGGGTTTTTGTACTCTGGACAGCCTTCTTTTTTGCTAAACTGCTTATCCTCTCTGATTCCTTGCCATTTTATGGCCAATGGTTTCTTATAGCCGGTGTAATACTGGTTGTATTTTTTACCAATCCGCAAAAAAATATTTTAAAATCCGTAGGCGCAGGCTTAGGAAATTTAGCGCTCAACCTGATGAATAATTTCACTGATGTTGTTTCATATGTGCGCCTCTTTGCCGTAGGCCTGGCTAGCGTTGCTATCGCGGATACCTTTAATAACATGGCTTCTAGTATAGGTAACGGCAATATCCTGGCTATACTAGCTAGTATTTTTATTGTTGTAGCAGGGCATGGACTAAACTTGATTTTAGGGCCAATGTCAGTCTTAGTGCATGGCATCCGATTAAATGTCCTGGAATTCTCCGGCCATGCCGGAGTAACCTGGAGCGGGATTGCTTATAAACCATTTAAAGAATGACCGCGGAAAAGCGGAAACAGTTTCCTGATGGGAGGATAATATGGAGATAGGCGTTTTAATGCAGTTTAAGGATTTAGGCGCGATTATGGCGATGGCGCTTTCAGCAGTAGGCTCTGGTTGGGGCGCAGGTGTTGCGGGGATGGCGGCAATCGGGGCATGGAAGAAAAATTTTTCTCAAAATAAGACCGCTTCTTTTATGCTGATAGCTTTTGTAGGCGCACCTTTGACCCAGACGGTTTATGGGATGATTGTAATGAATAAAATGTTTGAGGTTGCCTCTAAAGGCCAATACCTTTGGGGCATAGGCGCATTCGCTGGTTTAGCCATAGGCCTTTCTGCTTTCTGGCAGGGAAAATGCGCAGCTTGCGCCTGCGACGCAATGGGAGAAACCAATAAAGGTTTCGGGAATTATATCGTGGTTTTAGGTATTACTGAAACCGTAGCTTTATTTGTAATGGCTTTTACTTTGGGGTTATTAGGAAAATTCTAAAATCCATAACAGTTTAGCTTTTAGAAGTGTTTTGTCATTCAAACTGTGTCATAATGACAAAAATACCGTCATTGCGAGCCCCGACTATTCGAGATCCTCGTCATTGCGAGCGACTGAAAGGAGCGAAGCAATCTCAGAAAATCAGAATTAAGAGTTAAGAATTAAGAAGTAGAAAAAAATTGTAATAAAAACGATGAGATATTTTCGTTTAAGAATTCCGGGGCGGTTAGTTCAGCTGGTTAGAACGTCTCTCTTACACAGAGAAGGTCAGGGGTCCGAGTCCTCTACCGCCCAGTAAATCAGAAGGAAGAATGAAGAAGGCAGAAGAAAGAGATAGTGATAGTGTGCCTCGATATAGAAAACTCTTGGTATGGCAAAAAGCGCATAAAAATGCGATTTTTCTTATTCAATTATTAGATAAATGTAACCCCAAATATGCGCGGATTTTCGATCAATGTATTGGCGCAGTTACTTCTATAGGCGCGAATATCGCCGAAGGCAATGTTTCCGGAACGAATAAACAAAAGGAAAATTATTTCCAGATTGCTCTGAATTCCAGTTATGAATTGGATAATTGGTTACAGATTTTAAAAGACACAAAGACGATTTGTTCCAATAAGGAAAGTGTATCGGCACTAGAAAAAGAAAACATTGAAATAATTAAAATTTTGAGTACAATAATATCTAACCTTAGTTCTTAATTTTTCATTCTTAACTCTTCCTTCTGCCTTTTAGGGCCCGTGGCCTAGCCTGGTTTATGGCGTCTCCCTGTCACGGAGAAGATCGCGAGTTCAAATCTCGTCGGGCCCGCCAACAAGAAAATTGCCTTCCCGCCTTTGGCGGGATCCGCCATAGGCGCGATCGGCAATAACTTTAGGCAATTTTCGCAGTGGTATAGGAAAGTACTTTCCTATACCGTAAAAAATCCTCGTATTTACGGACGAGGATTTTTTATTGGAAAAAAATTAGATCTTAATTCTTCATTCTTAGTTCTGCTCTTTCCACCAGGCACCTCTTTGGGCCTCTACTGCCCAGGGAGTAAAAGGAGGCATATTGTTAACATTAAAATCTGTATCATAATCCCAGTTTCTGATTGGTGCTTTATATTGCGGATTTCCATATTGCCAGGCACCTTGGCTAATCTGGCCATTCCAAAGCTCTACAAAAGAGCCCCTGATATACAAGGTTTTGCCAGACCAATTTTCATGGAGCCGGGGATAATTTTCTAATCCGCCATTATAATGGCCTGTAGTTGTATTATCTACACCAGCAATAAAAGCAGTATTGATTGTAGTATTAGCGGCGGTTCTGTAACTTAAATTTTGAGAGCTGTTAGCGTCATTCCAGTTATTTGAGAGAAGGTTTACAGAATCACAAATTACTGCCGTAGGCTTTTTGTTAATTGTATTATAATTGCCCTGTATATAAATGGGGTCATTTGAAACAATAGTTAAACCTCCGCTCCTGTAAATCTGCGTGCCATTAATCAAACGTATTCCTGGCGCAAAAGTGCCTGCATCATCTCTAGTGGCATATATTAAGCCATTAGAAGACAGGTGATTAGGGAAACTTGGGCTTCCTTCTGCATCCCCTGGGGCATATCCTGCTAACTTTTTCAGATCAATATTAGTCATGCGCACATACTTACCTTCCCGGTTATTATAAAAATCAGTATCAGTTGTAATGGTACCTGTTGGCACATCCGTTCCTTCTACGAGAATTCGGCCGCTTTGCCTGATTATTCCGTTTTCTATTATTACATTGGCATTGGCAGTATAATAACCATCCGGTTGGATAGAGCCCACCACAGGCGTAGAGAGTTTAGTTACGCCATGGACACTGCTTTTTACTGTGCCATTCCAACGGCTTTGAGACTCTGTGAGCCAGTTAGGATTATCGCTGTCTAAACCAGCCATATTAAAATACGCGCCTGTACCTGCTTTTTTAATTCTCACGTCGCCAGGCGGCTCCAGAGGCCAATCCTTACGTTGATTATAAATATTGCCTGCTGAACGCACATATTCGCTATTAATGGTAAGAATACCATTTGAATCAAGGTACATATCCTTATTACTATGAACCCTTCCGGAAAAATTCATATTTGGGCCAGGCAATATTTCTAAATCATCAGTATAAAATACTGCGTGCTGAAAAGTATAAATTATTCTTAAGACAATCACCTGATTGAGTGTTACCTTTATCTTAGTATTTACAGGATGTTCGCAAACAGAGTTTACAATATAAGTCTTTTTATTCACAACATTGCCATCAGATTCAGTAATCTGACGCATATCATCTTCAGCCTCTTTTATGAATGAATTAACTTGCGCACCCGTAGGAAAAGCAGCTGAGCTTACATAATCAGTAGGTATTGTCCCTGAAAGAGGGTAGCGTCCCACATTCGGTTGTATCTCAAAATTAGCAATAGCGCTGATAAATTGATTTGTGGCCTCTTCTATCCCGCCTTCTGCCAGGTAAAATGCCTCTTTTTCCAATCTTTGCCGCTCCAACCTCCATCTTTCGCTTATAATTGTATCAAAAATGGGAGTAGACAAAATCGTGAAAAAAACAATAGTCATATAGGCTAAAATGAGTGCCTGGCCTTTTTTTTCACCTATTTTTTTAATTGCTATTTTATACAGCATAATCAACCCCCTTAAAGATCCTTTGCCCGCCTCAAGCAAGGTCAGGATAATAGATCGATCAATTCCTTAATTTCACTATAGACGTCAAATTTACGGATACAGTTCTATTTTGCGACGTCTTTCTCTCTAATGCGAGAATAATCTTTAGCTCATTATTATACAAAGCAGAATTAATAGAATTATCCTCAAATTCTACTAAAGTTACGTTATTAGATATATTATAGAAGCTGCCTTTTCCTGAGCGTTGCAATTGTTTCTGGCCAGGCACATATTGATATTGAATATTACTTGTATCCCATTCAGTTACACCGGTAGCATTAATAATAAAACCATTTTTATCCAAATCAACGGGCAAATAAAAATCAATGGAATTGTTATTAGGTTTAGATGGAACAGTTAAATTTGGAGAGGGATTTTTACTTGAGGTACGTGTTGCCATGCGCAGCTCTTGCGCCATATAATTCATCGCATTCTGGGCAATAGAACGCAGATCGCTCTGATTAGTAATTACTTGCCAAAGATCCAAGCCCCTAATGAAAAAAGATAACATTATCCCGCTGATAACAACTGATATACTAGCTGCTATAACCACTTCTGCTAATGTAAGGCCTCTCTTGTTTTGGATGCGCTTCATAAATTTACCCCTTACCTTGTTTTTTTAGTAACCAAATAGTTTGCCCGACTTTGTCCTCTATCCTGCCAGCTTACATTTACCATAATTTCTAAAGGATCACTGCTCGAATTAACATAAGAAACTACGATGTGTTCGTCTGTTAATGTATAACCGCCCACAAGCACAGCATAGCTATTATTAGCTGTGCCATCCGGAACGTTATTGGGAAAATCTACAAGCATATTGCTAAAAGGGGCGCATTTAATTGC
>JASEHM010000035.1:7973-8146 GCA_030018895.1 Candidatus Omnitrophota bacterium | reverse complement strand
TCTCAAAATACATTTCGCGTCGATAAGTAACGTCTAATTTGGACACGAGTGATTTTTATATCATACTTATATATTCGCCCCGCCTTAAAGCACAGGGCTCGCACTTCTAAAAGCCAAACTATTACAGATTAAAAAATATAGTTTTTGTTACAGTTTTTTTCTCTACTTCTTAG
>JASEHM010000035.1:0-7875 GCA_030018895.1 Candidatus Omnitrophota bacterium | reverse complement strand
CACTCTTAGCTCTTAGCTCTTAGCTCTTAGCTCTTAGCTCTTAGCTCTTAGCTCTTAGCTCTTATTTATAGCAGAGAGGAGCTTCATTTCTTATCAACCAACACTGCTTTTATCGCCTCAGCAGAAACTACCTTAGAAATACCGGAATTAAAAGGGATTCTAAGCATCAACTTTTTATTATCAATTGAATCTATAAAATCCGGCTCAAAAGAAACAACCATCCCCAGCAACTTTGCATCTTTTCTAGAGAAAACAGGAGAGCCGCTATTGCCATGGCTAGCAAAACCATCTATTAAAAAAGTTGCCTTGTTTCTGATTACCTGCGCAATCAGGCCTTGCCGGGAAACCGGATAATTCTTCTCCTCTGCCCCCAATCCTAAGGGATAGCCAATATAAACAACTTCTTTTCCTTCAACTATATCAAAGCTATTCCCCAACATTCCTATTGATATAATTAAGTCTGTGCTAACCCATTGTTGATCAGGAGTAATTTTCTTTAAAACTAAAACTGCAATATCCCAAGCCTCATTGATTTTATAGAGCTCTGCAAAATAATCTATTGTCTTATCGGGAGCGTTAACCCTTACAAAAATCGGCTTGCCAATTTTAGCAATATGAGCGTTAGTGACGACTAAAACCTGTTTTTTTTCATCCGTAGCAAGAAAACCCGTACCTATCACTATCTTTTGTTCTGTCGCAAGAATTAATACAGCTGTCCTTTTTAATTTTTCAATGAAACCAGGAAGATTATCTGTACTAGGGGAGATAACAGGCTTAGCAGCATGGGCTTTCATTAAAATAAAAAATACTATGCAAAAAACAAAAAACGTTAAATATTTTTTTGTTTTCATCTACCCTCCCCTCATTTAATCATGCAACACATTAAACCATCTTGATCTAAATCAGTTAACACTACCCCCCCTATTAATGACGCATGTACCAAAAAAAACTTTTTCAGTATTACCTAAATTATAACATGGCTTTATTCAATTTCAAAAGAAATAATTACGTTAAAAGAAAGCTGCGGATAATCCAATTCTTTGGGAAAAGCGGGGAAGCCTGAGGTATCCGAGAGACTTCTTAAAGCAACATCTCTTAAATACATACTAGGAGAAGATTTCTCCTCAATAAGCTGTATATTCTTAAGCTCGCCAAAGCTGGATATAATAAATGAAATATAAACCTCGCCGGTTTCATTACGGGTATAGTTCTGATAGGCCGCGCGCTTGATTTTCTCGCGCACAATCTGATAATAACTAATATAAGCGGGATTATTAATCTTTTCTAACGCTACAGCTGGCAAGGATATTTTTTTCTTTACGGCAATAATATCTGTTTTCATAAGCTCAGGCTTAATAAAAATAGGCCTTTGAGAAATAACTGTGTTTGCTTTTTTAAAGATATCCTCCTGCGGCGGGGCTTTAAATTCAGCTCTAATTTTCGGATGGCACTTTAAAAACGGCTCTTTTTTAAGCGCCGCTTTAGGGGTATCCCTTTTTATTTTTGGTGGATTTTTTATATATCTTAACTCAAGCCTTTGTTCTGTTTTTGCCTTAGGGGAAATAGAAAAATTTAGGTTTTGAAAAAGAACAACCCCATGCACTGTCAGAGAAATTATAAGCGCTATTTGAAAGACCTTTTCAGAAAACATAGGTTTAATTTATAACTCAATACCCCTTCTTGCCCTCACCCCTTTATAATAAGGGTGTTTTACCTCTTTTATTTCACTCACTAAATCCGCTATTCTTAAAATCTCCTCTTTAGCATGGCGGCCGGTCAGGATTAGTTCTGTTTTTTTAGGAGTATTTTTTATAAGACTGATGACCTCTTTTAATTCCAGAAGCCCAAAGTCTAAAGCAATATTTATTTCATCCAAAATTACAACATCATATGCCTTTTCTGATAAAATCCTTTCTGTTTTTTTAAGGCCTTTTTTTGTTAACTCTAAATCCTCTTTACCATATACCTTTTTTACGAAACAGCCTCTTCCAAATTGCTCAATTTTAATATTCTTTATTTTTTTTAAAGCATTATGCTCACTGCATTTCTTTCCTTTAAGAAACTGCGCTATATATACCTTTAAACCAGCCCCTGCTGCTCTTAAAGCCAAACCCAAAACCGCAGTAGTTTTACCCTTGCCATTACCTGTGTAAACCTGTATCATTTTTTTATACTTGAACCCCGCACTTTAAGCTTCATTTTCCTATTGCCTGTATAGTAAATATACCCATAGAGCAGAAACTCAAAACAATTATTCCTGCAATCAGAATCCCTGCAACTATTGCGGGAAATGCATATCTAAATTTTATCTTAAATAACGACGCTGCTAAAGCTCCTGTCCATGCACCTGTCCCGGGAATCGGAACCGCAACAAACAATACTAATCCCAACGCTTCATATTTTTGCAAAAGATTTGCCTTCTTTTTAGTATGCTCAAAAAACCAATCAAAAAATCTCTCAAACAACTTAAACTTTCTTAAGTTATTAGAAATCGGCTCTAAGAGAAAAAGTGCCGGCACAACCGGTATTATATTTCCTGCCACAGCTAACCAAAAAGCCTTAAAAAGGGGCATCTTCCAGAATAAAGCCTGAGGAATAGCCCATCTTAACTCTAATACCGGCAAAGCACCAATAATCATAACGATAATTTCTTTGCTCATTACGTCTTCAAGATGCCTCTTGGCCGTATTTTCCGACAAGAGGCACAAATACACAGCCGCAAACAGGGCTTGACTCTATTTCGCCTTTTTTCTTCTCAACCACAGTCAGAATCTGACTAAAGCTTCCGCCCAGCGGAATAATAAGTCTCCCGCCTTCTTTTAATTGTTCAACTAAAGGCAAGGGGATCTCTAAAGCCGCTGCAGTAACAATAATCCTGTCAAAAGGGGACTCCTCCTGCCAACCCAAAGTGCCGTCCCCTGTCCTCATCTTGATATTTGTATATCCTAATTCATCAAACAACACTCCTGCTTTCTGCGCTAAGACACTAAACCTTTCTATAGTGTAAACCTCTCTTACTAATTCTGCTAAAATTGCCGACTGATACCCTGAGCCAGTACCAATCTCTAAAACCTTTCCAACATCATTTAAATTCAAACACTCTGTCATAAGAGCAACGATATAAGGCTGCGATATGGTCTGGTTCTCCCCTATCGGCAATGGATGATCCGCATAGGCATTAGCCTTAAACTCCTCAGGTACAAATTTATGCCGCTCTACTTTAGAAAAAACCTCTAAAATTTTCTCATCTATTATGCCGCGAGGAATCAACTGCTCTCTAACCATAGATTTTCTTAAGATAGAATAATCCATATTTACCCTCTGCTTTTTAGGCATCCATGTTACAAATTTCTTTCACAATAAACCTAATGAATCTTAAAGTATCTAAGAAAGGATTTATCTGGCTTTTTTCGCCGAAATATATAGTTTTTATAGGCACGGATTTAATTTTAAACCCAAGCCTGCCAGCCTTAATGAGCACCTCTGATTCAGTTTCATACTTAGAGGTCGTTAACTTTAATTTTCTTAGTACCTCTTTTTTGATCAAACGAAAACCACACTGGGTATCAGGGATTTTTTGTTTAGCCAAACAAGAAATAAACCATGACATCAGCCTGTTTGTAAGAAACCGAATCAAAGGCATATTTCCTGCCTTTTTCATCCGGTTGCCGATTAAAATTCCGGTATCAGAATATTTAGCCAAACGGATAAAATACGGCAGGTCCTGCGGCCTGTGCTGCCCATCTCCATCCATGGTAATCACTGCATCATATTCATTAGCCAGGGCATAATTAAATCCCCGCATTAAAGATGCGCCCTTACCTTTATTGTTCCAGTTCCTTAAGACATTTGCCCCGCTATTCTGGGCAATAAATGATGTCCTGTCAGATGAGCCGTCATCCATAACCAATACATCCAGATTCTGCTGCCGAATTGCCCTTATTAATCTGGCAATCTCTTTTGATTCATTATATGCCGGTATGATAATACAGGTCTTCATGCTGTTCTATTAATCAAATAAAGATCTGATACTTAAAACGCGAATAAAGCGCTTTAACGCGAATAAACGCTAATTCGGATATTCGCGTTTATTCGTTTAAAATTCGCATTTATTCGCGTCTTAAAATTTGCGTTCATTCGCGTCTCACAACTCTTATTTTATAAACAAGGCACTATGCTATCCAAAACCTCCTAAACATACACCATTGGTCAGGGTATCTGCGAATATAATCCTCAAATATAATTTTATATTTTTTGATTACCCATGCCAAATTATCATTTTCTTTATCGCTAAAATTAAACTCTAAAGGCCTTTCAATTCTCAACGTAAAACTATCATCTTCATTTCTTAATGTAAATGCCGGCACAATAGCAGCACCCGTCTTTAAGGCAAAGGCTGCCGGCCCTTTTGGGAAATAGGCAGGCCTGCCAAAAAAATCAATAATAATGTCTTTCTCGATAAATGCCCTATCTCCCACCAAACCCACTATTTTGTTTTCTTTCAACGCGTTAAGGCATACGCGTGCCGCCTTTCCTAAAGGAACTACCTTCATTCCCTTACTTTCTCTCTGATAATTAAAAAAATTATCCACCTTTTTATTCTTGTGCGGCAAGGCAACTACATAAAAAGGATACCCCATGTTTGCAAGCACAGCGCCCCCTAATTCCCAATTCCCTAAATGCGCAGAAAGGATAACTACGCCCCTGCCTTTAGAAAGCGCCTGATCAAGAAAACACCTATTTTCAATCCGAACATTCTTTTTTATATACCGGCCATCCAATTCTTGGAAACGAAAAAAATTTACTAGATATTTTGCGAAATTCTTAAATACCCTTAATCTTATTCTACGAATCTCCTGATCGGTTTTTTGCGGAAATATTGCCCTAAGGTTCTCTTTTACTATTTTGCGGTCTGAGAAAGCAAAGATGTAATAAACACTTGAAAAAAATGCTGCTATTTTATAACCTATCTTTTCCGGCAGATTTAAGGCAATAACCTGACTGAGCCTATAGAGAAGATAATTAACCATCTAAGGTAAGCAGTAATTTAGCTATATCCGAGCTTGCGTTAGGATTGCTTATACGCAAAGCGGACTTACGAATCTTATTTAGGTTAATTGGATTATCCAATAGCTGTTCAATGATAAGGTTTGTTTGTTGAGGATCGTCTATCTTAACCCCTGCACCCTCCTGAACAAGATACGCAGTATTACTGGCTTCCTGGCCGGGTATGGGCTTAATAATAATCATAGGTATCCCTTTCGCCAAGGCCTCTGCAACAGTAACGCCTCCTGGCTTAGTGATAATAACATCGCTGATACACATCAACTCGTGGATGTTATCAACAAACCCGAAAAGCAGGATCTTTTTTTTATATTTCTTCAAACTTTTTTTAAAGAAATTATAAAGCTTCTTATTTGTCCCTGTGATAATAATCTCCTGTATATCCTCTTTCACTTTTTCAAGCGACCTGATAACAGTTTTCATCGGACCCAGGCCCTGGCCGCCGCCCATAATCAATATAACGGGCTTAGACGGTGTCAGGCTAAATTTTTGAAAAAGCGCATTTTTATCCAATGCCTCATTAAATTTCGGGTCAAAAGGAATTCCTAATGGCTTGATTTTTTCCGGCGATACCCCTTTTTGGACAAGCATTAAAGAAACCCCCCTTGAAGGGGTAATATAATAATCTACTTCATTATGAACCCAATAAGAATGCGGAATATAATCAGTAAGCACAGCTACCAGCGGCAAACGGGAATGAAAAGTTTTTTTGTAATCGCTAACCATTCCACAAGGAAATGCCTGAGTACACACAACTACATCAGGCTTAAATTTGTCAAACAATAATTTTAATTTCGGAGAATTAAACTTATGCACAACCTTCTTTATTTTTTCTACCCTTTTTACTACTGCGGGATTATCATAAAGATACTCCCAGAGCTGCGGCGCCCTTTTAATAACCCCCATATAAAGATGATTGATAACCTTTTCAGAAACAGGATTAGTATAATTAAAGGCATTAATATTCAAAATCTCATGCCTAGCAGAAATCTGCTTTATCGCTTTTTCAATAGCCATGGTAGCGCTATGATGGCCGGACACCTCGGATATATACATTAAAATTATGCGTTTGGAAGACATATGTGTGCTAAGCTTCCTCTTCTATAACAGCAAGTGTTTCGCCTATGTTTACTGTATCGCCTTCTGAAAAGAAAATCTCAATTAACCTGCCTGAACAAGGGCTGGGCAAATTAAAGGTGGCCTTATCAGTGGTAAGTTCTACAAGGTCATTCTTTTCCTTTACCTTTTCAGTCTTCTGATAATACCAATAAGAAACAGTTGCCTTATCAATTCCTTCTCCTAATTCCGGTAAAACGACTTTAATCATAATTTTACCTCCTGCTAATGGCCCCACCAATAGCCTCAGAAAGCGTTGGATGCGCAAAGATAGTGTCTTGGATTTGCGATATTTTTAATCCCGCAGATAATGATAAAGTCAGGATCCCAATTAGCTCAGTTGCTTTCGGCCCGATTATTGAGGCGCCTAATATCTGACTGCTTTTTTTATCAGAAATTATCTTTATAAATCCTTCTGTTTCATCTAAGATACGCGCCATCCCTGAACCCAAAAAATCAAACCTTTTAATATCTATATCAATACCACATTCCTCTGCCCTCTCCTCACTCATTCCAACACTAGCAATCTCAGGATCAGTAAATATGCAACTAGGGACAACCAAGGTCTGTATCTTTTTTCCTGCATTAGCAATATTTTCTGCAACGCGCCTACCTTCAAAACCGGCAAAATGCGCAAGCATTATTTTTCCTGTGCAATCGCCTGCAGCATATATATTATCAATGTTTGTTTTTAGGCAATCATCAACTATAACCCTGCCTTTATCTATTTTTACTCCTGACCCTTCTAAACCCGGTATATCCAGTCTCGGCTGCCTTCCAACGCAAACCAATACCAGATCATAATCATTTAAATTAAAGGCTAGGGCATCAGTATTCGTATTTACTTTAATCCCTTTTTTCTTAAATATTACCTCAATTTTCTTTGCTATTTCTCTGTCTTCTCCGGGAAGCAACTGAGGCATCTTTTCTGTTATCTCTACCTTACTGCCTAAGCTAGAAAATAAACTTGCAAATTCGCAACCTATTACCCCGCCTCCGATGATTAAAAGAGAACCGGGAATCTCTTTTAAGCTTAACATCTCATCGCTTGAAAGTATTTTTATGCCGTCAAATTCGCATCCGAATAATTCTACTGGCTTTGAACCTGTGGCTATAAGGGTAAACCCTGTTTTAATAATTTTATCTCCTGCCTTTATCTCTCCCGGAGATAAAATTTCTGCTTTAGAATTAACAAAATCAGTTCCCTTAAGCAGGTATTGCATTCCGCAGGCAAGCTGTTTTATAAGATTGTTTTTTCTTTCCTGGGCCTTACTAAAATCTATTTCCGGAGCAAGACGCTTAAGGCCGAAAATCTCTGATTTTTTACTAAGCGCAAATACCTTTGCAGACTGAATTAATGCCTTGGTGGGAATACAACCTTTATTAAGACAGGTGCCGCCGAGCATTTCCTCTTCAACAAGGCAAACCTTAAGGCCAAGCTCTTTTGCCCTTAGAGCAGCATTAAAACCTGCCCAACCAGCGCCAATTATTGTAAGATCATACATATCTACTTTCTACGTAATAGTTCAGCTATTAAACGTTTGTCATTCCCGCCCCCGTTTTCACGGGGGTAAACTCCAGCGAGAATCCAGGTAACATATTTCTGGATTGTCCGGTCAAGTCGGACAATGACAAATTCCCGACGAGTTACTTTCAAACGCCGAACTGTTACCTTTCTACTCTATTCCAAAGGTA
>JASEHM010000034.1 GCA_030018895.1 Candidatus Omnitrophota bacterium | reverse complement strand
CTCAAAATACATTTCGCGTCGATAAGTAACGTCTAATTTGGACACGAGTGATTTAGAACTAGTGTTAACTATTTATTAAACCGAAAATTGGTTAAATCCGTATCCTGCATTATATAATCTTTTTGCTCCAGGCGCATTTTTCCTTGCTGTTTGGCGCCGGTTTCACCGCCTGCTTGAATAAAATCCGAAAAGCTGATAATCTCTGCGCGGATAAAACCTCTTTGAATATCAGAATGTATTGCCCCTGCTGCTTCCCATGCGCTTATTCCCTGCTTAATTAACCAGGCGCGTGTTTCTTTTTCACCGGCAGTAAAAAAACTAATAAAACCGCTTTCTTTAAGTACCCTCAATAATAAATTATTCAAGTCATCCAATTCCTGCGGCTGAGCAACTATAATAGGCTTTTTAGTAAGAAGGCCATATCCGAAGATCAAACGTTTTTCTTCGGAACTTAAGCTTGCGCTAAAAACAAATTCTTCTTTTTCTAAAAGAGTTTTTAATTTGTTCAATAACACCTTTTCCTGCTCCTGCTCAACACGGCTAAGACGGGTTTCTATAAATTCCAGGTCTTTTAAAATTAGGTCTTGCTGGGAACCGTTCAATATCAATATTGCATCCGCCTCTAGAGCGGCATCATAAGAGACTAATTCAACCTGAACATAAGTCTTTTTTTTAGCCTTTACTAAACTATCCACTTGATCAAGGCGCTGATCTTTAACATTTTGTTTACCCCCAGGTATCTGAGATATAGAATATAAAGATATCTTCATTTTGTTTTTTCCTTTCTTGTAGTTTTAGAGCCCTCTCTGGTTAACTAACGCTTTGCAATGCAGTTTTAAATTAGGCTTCCTCTTCTGTTTTTTTGGTTGCCTGATATTGGCTTATAATACCAGAGGCGATTTTATGCGGAACCTGCTCATAATGAGAAAAATGCATTGTGTATGCGCCTCTTCCGCCAGTAAGGGAGCGCAGGTCATTAGCGTAGGCAAACATCTCTGATTGAGGAACTTGTGCTTTTGCAATCTGGGTAAAACCTTTTATCTCCATACCCATAATCCGGCCGCGCCGGGAATTTATATCCCCGGATATCGCGCCTAAAAACTCTTCAGGGATTACCACCTCGATGTCCATTATTGGTTCAAGTAATACCGCCCCTGCTTCATTTACCGCCTTCCTTAGGGCCATTCCTCCGGCAATTTGAAAAGCCATATCAGAAGAATCAACTTCATGGTAAGAGCCATCACACAAGGTTACTCTAAGGTCTACTATTGGATATCCGGCAACTGCGCCCTGCAGCATAGCCTGTATAACGCCTTTTTCAACTGAAGGAATAAAATTACGAGGGATTGCCCCGCCAACAACCTTATTCACAAATTCAAATCCTTTGCCTTTTTCTAAAGGTTCAACCTCAATCCAAACATCGCCATACTGGCCATGGCCGCCTGATTGACGTTTATGTTTACCTTGAACCTTAACTCTCTTTGTAATTGTTTCTTTATAGGAAACCTTAGGAGTACCTAATTCTACTTCTACATTAAACCTTTTTTTCATGCGGCCAACCATTACTGATAAATGTAAATCCCCTAATCCAGAAATAATAAGCTCATGGGTCTCCTTACCCACGCTCGCTTTAAATGTAGGATCCTCATCAGACAATTTGCTTAAGGCCTCAGAAATTTTTTCTTCGTCATGCCGTGATTTTGGCTTTACTGACGCTGAAATCACCGGCTCCGGAAAAATTATCGGCTCAATCAGACAATCCATCTTTTCATCAGAAAGAGAATCAGAGGTAACTGTCTCTTTTAACTTGGCAAGCGCTATAATATCGCCGCAAGAAGCAGAATCAATTGGCTTCTGCTCTTTTCCCTGTAATAAATGAATACCCCCGATTCTCTCTTTAATCTTTTTATTTACATTATAAAAGCCCGTGTTAGATAGAAGCGTGCCTGAAAAAACCCTTAAGAATGTAAGCTGGCCCACGTAAGGATCGGATATTGACTTAAAAACAAACGCACAAAACGGAGCATCCTCTTTGCAAACTATTTCTTTCTTTTCTTCTGGTTTAACAAGATTAGCCCCTGTTATCTTTATCCGTTGTAAGGGATTAGGTAAATATTTTATAATCGCGTCTAAAATCTGCGGGATTCCTTTATCCGTTAAAGCAGAACCTATTAAAACCGGAAAAACTTTTCTTTTGAGCGCTGCAGACGCAAGGCCAGCAACAATATCAGCGCAAGACAATTTTGCGCCTTCTAAGTATTTTTCCAAAAGCTGGTCATCGCTTTCAGCAACCGCCTCAATTAAATCCGGCTCCTCCAAAGATTCTATCAAAAGCGCCTTTTTAGAAAACGCCTTTTGTATGTCAGATAAAACTTTTTTTATATCTATATCTTCTTTGTCGGTTTTATTTATAAATATCAGGCATGGCAGGCCTGCCTCTTCTAAAATCTGCCAGGCGCGCTCAGTTCCTGCCTCTATACCCGAGGCGCCGTCTACAACTAAAACAGCGCTGTCTACTGCGCGCATCCCAGAGACAACCTCTCCAAAAAAATCAGCATAACCCGGCGCGTCAATAATCTGGATTCTTATATCTTTATAATTGCAATATAAGAAACCTGAATTTATAGAGCTTTTTCTTTCTATCTCATCAAAACTATAATCGCTTACAGTTGTCCCTTCGGCAATCGTGCCCCTGCGGGAAGTCATCTTACAAAAAAACAACAAGGCCTCAGCAAGAGAAGTCTTTCCTGACTGAGCATGGCCCAAAAGAATAAAGCTTCTTTTGTTTTTAGCATCCATATTGCATAGTGCCAAGGTCAATTAAATATTGGTTTTCACAACCAATTAAAATTTAAGCACTTCGGGAGGCGAATGTCAATAGAATTATGCACCCTGCTCAAATAATTCTGACTCCATTTACTGATCCCATTTCATTGCTGTCCAAATTAGCTGATAGAGTGTCATCCCCGCAATCTTTAAGCGGGAATCCACGACGAGAAAAAATCTGGATACCCGCTTTCGCGGGTATAACAAATTTGATATCTCAAAATACATTTCGCGTCGATAAGTAACGTCTAATTGTGGACACGAGTGATCCCATTTATGGAACAAATAAAAATTCCTCCTTTCTAATCTAATAAACATAGAAAAAAGAAGGACCCAATAAAAATATTTTGGCTTAAGGGAGGAAGATAAATATCGAATAAAAGGTAGCCTAAAAATGGCAGGGGGAAATAGGCGCTGTCCCTAGTTTCGCCCGTTTTTGTCATGCCCGTGAAAACGGGCATCCATTCTGTCATACCCTCTCTGGATTCCCGCTGGAGTTTACCCCCGTGAAAACGGGGGCGGGAATGACGCCCTGATTTACTTCTGAACGCTGAATTGTTACCTATTTTTTCTGTTTTATTTTTTCCTCCAACTTAAGCATTTTTTCCTCCAACTTAAGTATTTTTTCCTCTAAAGATTTTGTCTTAGAATCTTCATTATCTTCTCTCTTATATTTACCTAAAACAGTTATTCTCTTTGCAGTTACTCGTTTATATTTTGACATATCTTCTTTACTCTCTATTCCTACCATATCAGCTATTTTTATATCTCGACAATCAATATTTTTATTTATTGACATATTGAAACAGGTTGTATCTTTTGTTATTATTATTTCTAAGATTACCCTTTCAGACATTTTCTTTATCATTCCTTCATCATATATTGGTTCTAAGGTTATATTCCCTCTCGGAAGAGAAATCTCTAAACTATTCCCACTTACCTTTTCTACTCTGCCAACTGTCTCTCGGACTTCAGAAAAAGCAAAAGGAATTTTTTTTTCTTGAGCAAAGATAAAAGTCGTGATGGAAAAGATAAAACTTATAAATAAAAAGAAACTTAAAAACACAAAATTTATCTTACGCATCTTAACCCTCTCTTTCTTTAAATTACGGGCAATAAAGCATCCATCTTTGGTAGCAACCTCCGTGTCGCCCGTCCGTGTCATCTCTATGCGCAACTGTCCACTCATTAATTGGAGCACATGTTTCCGCCCTAGAATAAGGAGGACCGCATTGGTCCCAGTTATCGTCTGCCCATTTTTGATAGCATATTTGACAATTTCGTCCTATCTCACTTGCCCATATATTCGCACCTCTCAAAAAAACATCTCTTACATCAAGATAACCGCTAATTCCTTTGGCAGGATTTGGGTTCATCGTCCCGATGCCGACGTTGCCCTCTACATATAAACTGCCATTAGCATAGTTGGGGTTACGATAACCGCTGCCAATAGCAATCTGGTCTGCTTGTAATTGTCGGTAACTGCCATAGGGACTCGGATAATAAGTGGTGATGGTGATGGATTCTTCTTGCGCAAAGCAAGACAAAACCCCAAAAACAAAAATCAACCCCGCTGCCAGAACCAAACCTACATTCCTAAAAAACATAAACCCCTTACACATCAAACGCCTCTTTCCCTTCCTTAAGAATTCAAATTTTGTTAATTTGAACAGTAATGGTATGATACTTAACGCGAATAAAACGCTTTAACACGAATATCCGAATTAGCGTTTATTCGTTTAAAATTAGCGTTTATTCGTTTAAAATTAGCGTTTATTCGTTTAAAATTAGCGTTTATTCGCGTTAAAGCGTTCTTTCGCATCTTAGCAATTCTTATTTAGCAGGCAAAGCAATATGGTATATATTATGCCTGCGTTAATTGCACTTTACTCCAGATACGTATATATCTTGCCTTTATAATTACGTAGGACATACTTTCCCTTTGCCTGAGAAAGGACATAGTTTGGCCCAACCGGAATCTTGCCGCCGCCGCCAGGGCCGTCTATAACATAGGTAGGTACAGCATAACCTGAGGTATGCCCCCTTAATTTCTCAATAATATTTATCCCCGCGCTAACCGGAGTGCGGAAATGCTGCGTGCCTTTTACCGGATCGCATTGATAAATATAATAGGGCCTTACCCTTATCTGTAATAATTCATGCACGAGCCTTTTCATAAGATACGGCCTGTCATTAATGCCTTTTAAAAGAACAGTCTGGCTTCCTAAAGGAAGGCCTGCTTCTGAAAGCATATCACAGGCAATTTTACAGCGCTTACTAATCTCTTTAGAATGGTTAAAATGTATACTCAGCCAGATAGGCGAATATTTCTTAAGCATATTTACTAATTTTTCTGTTATGCGCTGAGGCAGGGTTACGGGAACGCGCGTGCCTATCCTTAAAAATTCAACATGCGAAATAGAACGAATCCCCTGCAGTAAATTCTCAATTATTTCATCTTCCAATGTAAAAGGATCTCCGCCGGAAATCAAGACATCCCTGATTTTTCTGTTTGATTTTATATATTCTATAGCCGGCTCAAACCTAGAAACGAAATTATTATCCTGCTCGCCCTCTCCAACCAACCTTCTTCTGGTACAGTGGCGGCAGTACATTCCGCAGTGATCTGTTACCAATAACAGGACCCTGTCAGGATATCTATGTACTAGATGCGGTACAGGCGAATCCCTATCTTCAGCTAAAGGGTCAATCATTTCATGCGCTGAGGCAACAAACTCCGCAGATACCGGAACTGCCTGTCGCCTTATTGGACAATTCGCATCTTCGGGATCAATCAATGTTGCCCAATAAGGCGTTATAGCCATAAAAAGCCTGCCTTTGGCCTTTTCTATACCCTTCTCCTCTTCAGGGGTTAATTTTATGATTTTGGAAAGTTCTTCTCGGGTATGAATTCTGTGCTGAAGCTGCCAATGCCAATCATCCCATTCTAAGGGGTTTACGTCTTTATAAATACATATTTGCTGATAATCACGGGGCCGCTGAATTCTGCGAAGGTGTATTTCTAACTGGGTTTTCTGGTTATCAACTAATATAGAATTACTCAATTTAACCTCTTTTTTTCTAACGCACTTAGAAGTATTGCTTCAATTAAATCCTCATACTTCATGCCAGCAGCATATGCCATAAACGGAAGATTTGATTCGCAAGGATTAAGCCCGGGCAGTGGATTTATTTCTAATACATACGGGATATTGTCCCTGCTTAGGCGTATATCTGTACGCGAAACACCAAAACAGCCTACAGCATGATGCGTACGTAATGCTGTCTCTTTTACCTGCCTTTCAGTCTCTTTATCTAACCGGCCAGGGCAATAAAAAGTCGGGGTCAGCCCCAAATCAATATTGCCCTGATGTTCCTTCATGCGCCAGGAGTAAAAATATTCACCGCTTTTTAAGCAGCTTAAAAAATCTATCTCTAAAACCGGAAGTATAATAGTCTTTCCGTTTTCTAAAATACCAACAGTGAGCTCTTTCCCTTCAATAAACTCCTCAACCAAAGCTTCCTGCTTATACAAACTTATCGTTTCCTTGACTTTATTATAAAGAGCCTCTTTATTTATAACGACACTTGTTTTATTTATCCCCTTGGCTGAGCCTTCGTAATTAGGTTTCACAATCAAAGGAAACCGTAAACTTTTATTTAATTCTTCCGTGCTATTTTTAAAAACCTGAAAAGCTGGTGTTGGTATACCTTCTGCCAATAAAATTTTCTTAGTCAGGGCCTTATTCATTGCCAGGACCAAAGAGAATGTACCTGAACCAGTATAGGATATATCTAAAGAATCTAGCAGCGCGGGTATAGCGGACTCACGGAATCTAGAGCTTCGGCCTTCGGCAATATTAAAAACTGTATCAACGCGCTTCTTTTTAAAATACGAAAGAGCAGCAAAATCATCAACATCTATTTTATCTACTGTATGGCCCTTAGCACAAAGGGCTCTTGAAATTGCCTCTATTGTTTCCGGAGAATCAAATTCTGAATAATAGTCAAGAGGTAACGTTTCGTCTTTTTTCTTTACATTAAACGTGAGGGCAACCTTCATTATATCTTTTTAATGCCACTTCAATAATTCTTCCAACCATCTTTTCATAGGTAGTGCCTATCGCCTTAGAAATTAACATAAACACGTCTTCTGTTGATAATGACGGAAGTGGATTTATTTCTAATATGTATAGCTGGCCTTCTTTATCAACTCTTATATCAACCCTTCCAAAATCACGGCACTCTACAGCCTTATACGTCCGTAAGGCCTGTTCTTTAATACTTGCCTCCAATTCTTTGGATATAGACGCTGGACAAAGATATTTTAACCTATCCGAGTGCAGATGGGCAAATGTATAAAACTCCTCTCCCAGCTCTACTCTCCCATCTATTTCCACCTGAACAACCGGAAAAACCTCAGGCGGATCATTACCGACAATTGCTACTGTAAATTCCTGGCCTGTAATAAATTCTTCTACCAAAGCAGGCTGCTTATAGGTGTTAATTATCAACTCCACCTGTCTTTTTAATTCTTTCTCATTTTTAACGCGCGAATTACTTGAAAGCCCTTTAGATGAACCTTCAAAACGCGGTTTAACAATCATAGGAAAGGTGCGGTGATTTGTGTTAAGAATAGTGTTGAGATTATTTAATGACCTTACTTCAAAAAATTTTGGCGTATTTATTCCTTCTGAAATAAAAATCTTCTTTGCTATTATCTTATCAAGGGTGATACCTAAGGTGAGGGCGTCTGAGCCAACAAAAGGTATGTTGTATAGCTCTAAAAAAATAGGGACCTGTGACTCCCTATTTCTTCCCTCATAGCCTTCTGAAATATTAAATACAATATCCACGCCAAGATTATCAATTTCCTCTAGTAATTTTTTTATATTACCAATGCGTTTTATTTTATAACCATTAGCCTCTATGGCATTGACAACAACCTCTACCGTAGAAGAGGAATCAAATTCCGCGTTAGCATCCTGCGGATCGCCGTCTTTAAACACATAATCTGTCTTTAAATCATAAGTTAAGCCTACTGTTTTCATAATCTCACAAAAAAAGGCTCTTGAATAAACCTAAGAGCCTTTTTATTTCCTTATTTATTTTTTCAATTTTTATTTAACCCTCCAAAAAACATCATATTTATAATATTTATTTATCACAATATACTGCCATTGTCAAGGAAAATTGCAAGCAATTTTGGGAATGATACCATACATCATTACCCCCCCTGCTTATGAAGGAAGGGTAACGCGTCAATAAACAGGGAAAATATCATTACAGAGTCAAGCGAGGTAACAGTTCAGCGTTCAGAAGTAAATCAGGGTGTCATTCCCGCCCCCGTTTTC
>JASEHM010000033.1 GCA_030018895.1 Candidatus Omnitrophota bacterium | reverse complement strand
GTGGATTCCCGCTTAAAGATTGCGGGAATGACACTCTAGCAGCTAATTTGGACAGTAATGAATGCAAGTATCAATAAAATCTGAAAAAGACTTAGAAATGTTAAGGAAATCAGGCAAAATTCTGGCTAAGGTTTTAGGAGAAATACGCCGAGCAGTAAAATCAGGGGTGTCTACGGCCCATCTAAACGAGATTGCCGGAGAATTAATATCTAAGGAAAATGCCGTGCCTGCTTTTAAAGATTACCAGGGTTTTCCAGCTAACATCTGTGCGTCTGTAAATGAAGAAGTTATTCACGGAATCCCCGGTGACAGGAAATTAATGGAAGGAGATATAGTAAGCTTGGATGTAGGCATAAATTATGAGGGTTATTTTTCTGATGCTGCCCTTACCTTGCCAGTGGGTTCAATAAACCCGCGGATAAAAAAATTAATTGAAGTAACTAAAAAAGCGTTATTTCTAGGCATAAAAGAAGCACGGATACAAAATCATCTGTCTGACATATCTTATAGTATTCAAAATTATGTAGAAAAAAATGGTTTTTCTGTGATAAGGGAATTTGTTGGCCATGGAATAGGATTTAGTTTGCATGAAGAGCCCCAGATACCTAATTTTGGCAGGCCTCATCAAGGCCCCATATTAAGAAGCGGCATGGTTCTTGCTATTGAGCCGATGGTGAATATGGGGACATGGGAAGTTGAGATTTCCAGGAATGGCTGGACAGCGGTAAGTAAGGATGGCCTCCCATCAGCGCATTTTGAACATACGGTGGCTGTTACAGAAAATGGGCCGGAGATTTTAACCGAATACTATGGCTAAAGAAGAACTAATTGAAACAGAAGGAAAGATAGTTGAGACGCTTCCTAATGCGATGTTTAAAGTTGAAATTGGGAATGGCCATATTGTCTTGGCGCATGTATCAGGTAAAATGCGTATGAATTTTATAAGGATTTTGCCGGGAGATAAGGTGAAATTGGAACTATCTCCTTATGATTTAAACAGGGGGAGAATAACTTTTAGGGTAAAATAAGTGAGGGCTCATTAAAATTGAAAGTAAAAGCATCAATTAAAAAGATTTGTGATAAATGCAAGATTATTAAAAGGAGCGGTGTGCTTCGGGTAATTTGTTCTAACCTTAAGCACAAGCAGAGGCAGGGATAAAAGGGAGAAAATAATGCCAAGAATTCAGGGTGTTGATATTCCTAAGGAAAAAAGGATTGAAATTGCGCTTACATATCTTTATGGGATAGGCAGGGTGCTTTCTAATGTGGTTCTTAAGGAAGCAAATATAGATCCTAATAAACGCGCTAAGGATTTAACTGAAGAAGATATTTCGCATATTACTGGCGCTATACAGAAAAAAGGTTTTAGGATAGAGGGTGATTTGCGCCGAGATATTTCGCAGAATATAAAGAGATTAATAGATACTGGTTCTTATAGAGGTATGAGGCATAAGAGAGGCCTTCCAGTAAGGGGACAAAGAACGCGTACTAATGCCAGAACCAGAAAAGGGCCGCGTAAAGGCGGTTTGGCTGTAGTGAAGAAACCAGAAATGAAGAAAGCAGCTGCGCCTGTTAAGGCAGCTGCAAAGGGTTAGGTTCGTTAATTTGCAGGCTCGCAGTATGAGCTCAAGTTAACGAATTATTAACTCATCGGAGATATTATGACAACTAAAGATAAGGCAAAAAAGAAAAAAGTCGCCAAAGGCATAACTTTAGGGGTTGCTCATATTCAGGCGAGTTTTAATAACACGATAATTACAATAACTGATAAACAGGGAAATGTGCTTGCATGGTCAGCTCCGGGTTGTGTTGGGTATAGTGGTTCAAAGAAATCTACGCCCTTTGCAGCCCAGATAGCTGCTGCTGATGCGGCAAAAAAAGCCAAAGATGTAGGAGTTAAAGAGGTGGAGGTGTGCGTAAAGGGCGCGGGGTTCGGCAGGGAATCAGCAATAAGGGCGTTACAGGCCTCAGGGCTTAATGTTGTTTCTATAAAAGATGTGACCCCTATTCCTCATAATGGGTGCCGACCTAAGAAGAAAAGGAGAGTATAATACATGGCTCGGTATATAAAAGCGGTCTGTAGATTATGCCGCCGTGAAGGAGAAAAGTTGTTTTTAAAAGGCACAAGGTGTTTTACGCAAAAGTGTTCCATGACAAAAAGGGCCTATGTGCCAGGCCAGCATGGCGCTTCCAGGAAACAAAAACTTTCTAACTATGGAGTGCAGTTAAGGGAAAAGCAAAAAGTTAAAAGGATGTATGGGGTTTTAGAAAGGCAGTTTCGCAAGTATTTTGAGATTGCTTCAAAAACAAAGGGGGTAACAGGTAAGGTTTTATTGCAACTGCTGGAAAGGAGATTAGATAATGTGGCATTTCGTCTGGGCATTGCGATCTCAAGAGCCCAAGCCAGGCAAATTGTGCGCCATAACCATATTTATGTGAATTCTAGGCGGGTAAATATTCCGTCTTATTTGATAAGCGCCGGCGATACTGTTTGTGTGAAAACGAAAGAAAAGGCGCTTTTAAAAATCAAAGAGAATCTTGAGATTTCTAAAAGCATAACAGTTCCTTCCTGGCTTGAGTTTAGCCTTAATGATTTGTCTGCAAAGGTTCTAAGATTGCCGGAAAAAGAAGATATACAGCAGCCAATTCAGGAGCAGTTGATAGTAGAGTTGTATTCGAAGTAAGTGAGCACATGTCCTGAGCGTAGTCGAAGGACATAACTTATGTGTGCGAACTTACCCGTCAAAATTTGTGGCGGGTTCAATTCACAGATGGCCTTCGGCCTATGATGGGCGCCACCTTCGGTGGTGTAAACTATCAGTTCATTGAAGGAGATAAAAAAAATGGGTATAAGATGGAGAGATTTTCAATTACCAAAAAGGCTGGAGTGCGATGAGTCTAGTTATACCAATACTTATGGAAAGTTTATTGCCGCTCCTTTTGAAAAAGGTTATGGTGTTACCTTAGGGAATTCCTTAAGGCGGGTTCTCATTTCTTCTATAGAAGGCAGTGCTGTGGCTTCTGTTAAAATAGCCGGAGCACAGCATGAGTTTTCTGTTTTAGCGGGCGTATTGGAAGATGTACCGGAGGTGATCTTAAACATAAAGAATATTGTATTAAGGTCATATTCTAAAATCCCCAAGATTATTTATTTGAAAAAATCAGAGAAAGGAGAAGTAAAAGCAAGGGATATCAAAATAGACGAAACAATAGAAATTATTAATCCTGATCTGTATATTGCTACGTTAACTAAAGATACGAAATTAGATATTGAAATGGAGGTTTTAAAAGGCAGGGGGTATGTTCCTGCCGAGTTGAACAAAAAGGAAGATATGATTGTTGGCCAAATTCCGATAGATTCTATATTTACCCCGGTTAAAAAAGTAAATTATTCTGTTGAGAATACGCGTGTAGGCCAGCGAACCGATTACGATAAATTAATTTTGGAGATATGGACAAATGGGGCGGTAACGCCTAAGGACGCGCTTCTTTACGCCTCAAATATATTACAGAGGCATCTTGATATTTTTGTTAATTTCGGGCAGCTGCCGCAAGAGAAGGAGGAAGAGGTACTTGAAATAAGTAAAGAGGAAGCCGTGCTTTATGAGAAACTTAGGCTTTCTGTTTCGGAAGTTGAATTGTCCGTAAGGAGTTCAAACTGTTTAAAGGAGGCAGGGATTAAGACAATCTCAGAACTTGTAAAAAAGACAGAGGATGATATGCTGAATTTTAAGAATTTCGGCAAAAAATCTTTAACTGAAATAAAAGAGCTTCTTTCCGGAATGAATTTAAACTTAGGCATGCAGGTGGATGCGAAAAAACTAAAGAAAGGCTAGATTGGCCGTGCGTTGCGCATTGTACTACGCACTACATGCAATACGCACGACGCAATATGCAATACGAAAATGAGACATAGAAAGAGAAAATTAGACCTAAATCGTTGGACGAGTTGGCGCAAGGCAACATTAAAAAGTATGCTGGTAAGTTTATTCACATATCAGAGCATTAAGACTACTTTGCTTAGGGCCAAGGCTGCGAGGATATTGGCGGAGAAACTTATTTCTTTAGCTAAGGAGAATACTCTCATGGCGAGAAGACAGGCTGATAGTTTACTTGGCGATAAAAAATTAGTAAGCCTGCTTTTTAATGAGATAGGTCCGCGTTTTATTAACAGAGCAGGCGGTTATACAAGAATTATTAAATTGGGCCTAAGGCGCGGTGATAATGCCATGATGGCAATACTGGAACTTACAGAGATTAAGAAAAAAGAACCTAAAAAATCCGTCCAAAAAAAAGAAGAAGAATTAAAAGAGAAAAAGAAGTCAGAAGCAGCAGAAGAAAACATTGTTGAAGAAAAGAAATCAAGAGAGAATATTGCTCTTAAAGAGAAACCGCCTATTGTAAAAAAGCCAACCAAGAAATTCTTCGGCGGTTTAAGGAATATATTTAAGAAAGAAAGAGATTCCCTGTAATAAGTTCTTTATATCTAAATAAGCTAACCGGCAAACTGGCTAACCGGCTAACCGGCTAACCAAATATGCGCATAGATACAAGGATTGCTGAGCGCTTAAAGAAGATTCATCCTTCCTCTACTCTTAGCGTAACCTCAAAAGTCAAACAATTAAAATCCGAAGGATACGATGTAATTAGCTTTGCGGCAGGTGAGCCGGATTTTGACACTCCTGATTTTATAAAAGACGCTGCTATTAGCGCAATAAGAAGCGGTTTTACCAAATATACCCAGACAAGCGGTACCCTAGAATTAAAAAAACTCATTTCCAACAAATTCAAGAAAGATAATTTCTTGAACTACTCTCCTGACCAGATTTGTGTTTCTTGCGGCGCCAAGCATAGTATATTTAATGCCTTACTTAGTTTGCTTAATGCTAAGGATGAGGTATTGATTCCTGTTCCTTATTGGGTTAGTTACCCTGAGATGGTTAATATTTGTGAGGGGACTGCGCGTTTCGTCAAGACTAGTTATAAAGACAATTTTAAAATTACGGCGCAAGATTTAGAAAAACACATTACCCCAGGGGTAAAAGCGCTTATAATAAACAGCCCCTCAAACCCCACAGGGGTTGTTTATACAAAAGATGAACTGCAGGATTTAGCAGATATTTGTGTAAAGAAAAATATCTTTGTTATAAGCGATGAGATATATGAAAAACTTATTTACGATAATCTTAAACATTTTTCTATTGCCAGCCTTAATAAAGATATATACAATCTCACAATTACGATAAACGGTTTATCTAAAAGTTACTCTATGACTGGTTGGCGTATTGGTTATTTGGGGGGGCCGCAAGATATAGTTGAGGCAATATGTAAGCTGCAAGATCATTCTACATCTAATCCTACTTCAATTGCTCAAAAGGCGGCAGAGGCGGCTTTAAATGGCGGGGATGATTTTACCAGAAATATAGCTTCTGAATTTCAGAAAAGAAGGGATTATTGTATTTCGAGGCTTAAGGTGATGAAAAAAATAAATTATATTGTGCCTCAGGGGGCGTTTTATGTTTTTTGCGATATTTCTAAGACAGGTTTGGATTCTAAAAGCGCCTCTTACGAGCTGCTTAATGAGAAATATCTAGCGCTTATTCCAGGAGAAGGTTTTGGCAAAGATGATTACGTGCGTATAAGTTTTGCCGCCTCTCAGGAACAGTTAGAAAAGGGGCTGGATAGGCTGGAGAGCTGGCTAAATAAGTTTGGTTAGTTACTTATCGTCGTTCGTTATTCGTATATCGTACAAGAGTTTTTTCGAAGTACGATGTACTAAGTATGATATACGGACTTTAAAAAAATCTATGGGAAAAACTATTGCTGAAAAAATACTTAGTATTCATGCAGGAAGAGACTTAAAAGCAGGCGATTTGGCTATATGTAAGATTGATTTTGTCTTTGCTCAAGATGGGACATCTTCTATTGTCATAGATAGAATAAAAGAATTAAAGGTGCGTCAATTAAAAGCAAAATTCTGCATGGTTCTTGACCATAGTGCGCCTTCTCCAAGTGAAGGTGTTTCCCGCGTACATAAAAAGATGCGTTCTTTTGCCAAAGATTTTAACACCTTATTATATGATGTTGGCTGTGGAGTCTGCCATCAGATTATTCCTGAAGAAGGACATATTCTGCCTCAAGCCCTTGTTTTAGGCGCGGATTCTCATACTTGTACTTATGGGGCATTGGGGGCGTTTGCTACGGGTGTAGGCTCTACTGATTTAGCCATTGCTTTAGCCACAGGAAAAAATTGGTTTAAGGTCCCTGAAACAATTAAGATAATTGTCACCGGTAGAGCGCCTCTCGGTGTATTCGCCAAAGATATTATACTTTACATAATTAAAGAAATAAAGGCTGACGGAGCAACTTATAAGGCGATTGAATTTTCCGGTCCTGCTATTGACAGGATGGATATGGATGGCCGTTTTACAGTGTGCAATATGGCGGTGGAGATGGGGGCGAAAGCCGCCTTTATGCCATTTGATAAAAAAACATCTGACTGGCTTAAGTCCAAGGCTTCTATTAATGGTAAAAATTACAAATTTTTTAAGCCGGATAAAGATGCTAAATATGAGGCTATTTTAGAGGTTGATATTTCTAAGCTACCGCCGCAAATTGCCTGTCCTCATGCCGTTGATAATGTGGTATCTATAGATAAATTAAAAAAGATAAAAATAGACGAGGCATTTTTAGGGACTTGCACAAACGGAAGGCTTAATGACCTTAAAGTCGCTGCTTCTATATTAGGGCCAAGAAAGATTGCTTTAGGAATCAAATTTATAATTGCGCCAGCCTCAAGGGCTATATTTCTGGATGCTTTAAAATTAGGCTTGATTGACATATTTGTTAAGGCTGGGGCTGTAATTGTTGCGCCTGGATGCGGCCCCTGCGTGGGGACGCACAATGGAATTCCTGCGGATGAAGAGATAGTAATTTCTTCGGCTAACAGGAATTTTAAGGGCAGGATGGGTAACCCACAGGCCTTTATTTATTTAGCTTCGCCGGCGACTGTGACTGCCTCTGCTATTAAGGGGTATATTACAGATTCAAGGGAGTTTTTTTAACCAAATGTATAACATAGCCCAATTAAATTGGAGGCAATAATATGGAAATAAGAGACTTGCTTTTATTGTGTGTTGAAAAGGGCGCTTCTGACTTGCATGTTACTGAAAATGAACCGCCTGCCTTGCGTATTGACGGCAAGTTAAACCGGATTAATTTTCCGGCGTTAAATAAGCAGGAGCTAAAGAAGATGATTTATAGTATTTTGACTAATATGCAGAAAGAACTTTTTGAAAAGGAATTAGAGCTGGATTTTTCTTTAGCGCTTCCTGATTTAGATAGGTTCCGGATTAATGTGCATTTGCAAAGAGGAGCAGTAGAAGCAGCTTTTAGGCGCGTACCGCTAAAGATTCCTGCGATGTCAGATCTTGGCCTGCCGTTAATTGCTGTCGAACTCACGCATAAACCTAATGGTTTGATTTTGGTTACCGGCCCGACAGGAACGGGAAAAACTACGACTTTAGCGGCAATGATCGATATTATTAATACCGAAAGAGAAAGCCTCATAGTCTGCATTGAAGATCCGATTGAGTTTAAGCACACTAATAAAAAAAGTATCATAAAACAAAGAGAGGTTTATTCAGATACGCATAGTTTTGCCTCGGCACTTCGCCATACGCTTAGGCAGGATCCTAATGTTATAGTAGTAGGAGAGATGCGTGATTTAGAGACCATATCTACCGCTCTCACCGCGGCAGAAACAGGCCATCTTGTTTTAGCAACCTTACATACCCCTGATGCGCCTCAGACTATTCAAAGGATTATAGATGTATTTCCGGCTGGCCAGCAGCAGCAAATAAAACTGCAGTTAGCAGATTGTTTACAGGGGGTTATTTCGCAATTATTATTGCCTCGCGCCTCAGGTGTTGGCAGAGTTTTAGCCTGCGAGATATTGATTGCGACAGCGGGTATAAGAAACCTTATCCGGGAACAGCAGGTTGAACAGATACCTACCTTTATGCAGACAGGTTTTCAGTATGGAATGAAGACGATGGACAAGGCATTAAAGGAATTATTCCAGCAGGGTGTAATTACTTTTGATACGGCGTTCTCAAAAGCGAAAAATCCTGAAGAGTTTAAGCGTTTATGATTATAAAAGTGAAAAGATGGTCATTCGTAAATAACTTGATAGTATTTGCGTAACCCTTTGATAATCATAGAGAAATAAAAAACATTGTTTACCAATGTCATCTAGGGACTGTTGCGAAATGCTATTTTTCGTCATTTTGAGCGAAGCGAAAAATCTCA
>JASEHM010000032.1 GCA_030018895.1 Candidatus Omnitrophota bacterium | reverse complement strand
GCGGTTCTTTTGCTCGCAGGCCTTGTCTTGACAAAGATTTAGGCCATTTTCCTCGAAACCTAATGCAAAATCTGGGTTCAGCTTTTTACAGGCCTCTCTTAACAATATACTCGCACAAATCAACAACCCGCAAAGAATACGCCCACTCATTGTCATACCAACCCATAACCTTAACGAGTTTTCCGTCTATCACCTTGGTTAATTCAGCATCAAGAATGCAGGAATAATTAGAGCCTAGGAAATCTTTTGAGACGAGCGGCTCAGTAAGATACTGCAAAATTCCTTTTAAATCAGCCTCAGAGGCTTTTTTGTATGCCTGATTTACCGCCTCAACCGTAGCATCCTTCTCCACGATACAGGTCAAGTCAGTAAGCGATACATCCGGAGTAGGAACCCTGATAGCAAGGCCATCCAGCCTGCCTTTTAATTCAGGCAGAACTTCACCTATTGCCTTGGCCGCGCCTGTAGAAGTAGGTATCATAGAAACAGCTGCTGCGCGCGAGCGGCGCAAATCTTTATGCGGTAAGTCTAAAATTTTTTGATCATTAGTATATGAGTGTATGGTAGTCATTAATCCGCTCTTGATACCAAAATTATCCAATAGAACTTTGGCCATTGGAGCAAGGCAATTAGTTGTACAAGAGGCATTTGAAATTATATTATGAATCTTAGAGTCATAGGACTTTTCATTAACACCCAGCACTATCGTTATATCCTGCCCTTTTGCCGGAGCTGTAATAATAATTTTTTTAGCCCCTCCGTTTGTAATATGGCCAAGGCATTTTTCTTTATCAGTAAAGACACCTGAAGACTCTACTACAATATCTACTCCATAGTCCTTCCATGGTATTTCAGCCGGTGACTTAGCGCTTAAGATCTTAATTATTTTTCCATTAACAATGAGGCTGTCCTCTCTTGCCTCAATTGCCGCATCAAGCCTCCCAAAATTAGAATCGTATTTTAATAAATGCGCCAGTGTTTTTGTGCCAACCGGCAAATCATTTACTGCCACAAAATCCAATTCCTTGTTTTCCTTTACTAAAGAAGCGCGATAAATAAGCCTTCCGATTCTGCCAAAACCATTAATACCAATTTTTACTGCCATTTCATTACCTCCTTTTTAGTTTACATTCTTAAGTTTATAAACCGGTTCACTATCTAACCGGCACACCGGCTCACAGGCTCACCGGCTAACTGATGCCTCTTTCAGGATTTTTGCGGCGAATTCCGGCGGGGTGGGGTCAAGATAAAAACCAGTCCCCCATTCAAATCCTGCAACACGCATAAGCTTAGGCATAAATTCAATATGCCAATGATAATACTCTGTGCCAAGGGAGCCATTGATCGGCGAAGAATGAATAATGTAATTATACGATAAATTAACGAATACTTTTTTAACCATTGAAATTGTCTCTTTTAATATGGACGCTAATGATGGTATCTCTTCAGGAGAAATGCGGAAATAGCAGCCATTATGCTTCTTAGGAGCTATCCATATCTCAAAAGGAAAACGGGAAACAAACGGACAAAGAGAAACAAAATGTTTATTTTCTAAGATCACCCTTTCTTTTTCCTGAAGTTCCTGGCGGATGATATCGCAGAAAATACAGCGCTCACGGTATTCAAAATAATTCTGGCCTCCTTTTATCTCCTCTGCCACACTCTTAGGCACCATAGGAAGGGCAACAATTTGGGTATGCGGATGTTCTAATGAAGCGCCTGCTGCAGGGCCGTAGTTTCTAAAAATCATTACATATTTAAACCGGCTGTCTCTTACAAGATCATTAGCCCTGCGGCAAGACATAGTGATGATGTTTTCAACTTCAGAATCTAAGAGCTCAGGAAGGTCTTTATAATGATACGGCGACTCAATCAAAATTTCATGCGCCCCTATACCGTTAAGCATATCATATATACCCAAGCCTCTTCTTTCTAGATCTCCTTCTATCTGTAACGCAGGAAATTTATTAGGAATAACGCGCACCTGCCAGCCGGGGGTATTAGAGGATGTGTCTTGATTTCTGAAACACTCTATCTCAGGGGGTGTCATTGACTCATTGCCATAACAAAAAGGACAGGTCTCTCCTCCCTTTGAAATATATTGCTCATATTCAAAATCTTCGGGTTTATGGATATTTTCTGTATCCACAATCACCCACCTTCCTACTATTGGGTCTCTTCTTAATTCAGCCATATTTTCGTATTACATCGTGCGCATTAACCTATATTTACTTCTCTCAAAAACCGCGCCGCCTCTTCCGGAGGTAAAGGACAAATATAAAATCCTGTGCCCCATTCAAACCCTGCCACGCGGGTAAGCCGCGGCATTATCTCAATATGCCAATGATAGTCATTATCAATGCTTTTCCAGTAACCAACCTTTGAGCGCCTGAAAGGAGCAGTATGAAAAACATAATTATATGGCGGGTCATTCAGGCCTTTCTTTAACTTCGCCAACACCTTCTTTAATATAACAGCCAGGCCCTTGCGCTTTTCAGGATCTAAGGTAGTAAAATCAGCAGAATGCTTCTTAGGCAAAATCCATACTTCAAAAGGAAACTTTGAGGCAAAAGGGGTTACAGCAATAAAACCGTCAATATCCAACACCAGCCTATCTTTAGACTCTAGCTCCTGCTTAATTAAATCGCAAAACACGCATCTTTCATGATAGTTATAGTAAGATCTTGCTCCTTCTAGTTCCTCTTTTACCCGCTTAGGATTAACTGGTGTTGCTATAAGCTGAGATCTTGAATGCCTAACCCTGCCAGCTCCAGCTACCCAGCCGTAATTTTTAAAAATCAAAACATATTTAAAACGGTTATCTCTTTCAAGGTCTAAAATCCTAGTTATATAACAATCAATAACCCTTGCTATTTGTTCTTCGCTTAAATCCACCATGTTGGCGATATGCTGGCTTGTTTCAATGACAATCTCGTGCGCGCCAATACCGTTCATTAAGTCATAAATGCCTTTACCCCGGCGTTCGAGCTCCCCTTCTATGCGCAAAAAAGGAGAAATACTAGGAACTACCCTTAAATCCCATCCTGGCCTATTCGGCGGGGTACATTTTGGCCTTATTGCGTAAATTTCCGGAGGGGTTTTAGATTCACTGCCTTCACAAAAAGGGCATGATCCTTCAACAGGAGCTTCAGCCAGAGAGTTGCTGAATGCATCAGGCCGTTTTGCCCGCTCAGTGCTAATAATTACCCATCTACCCAAAACCGGGTCTTTTCTTAATTCAGGCATTTTTAAACTCTAAGTTACAAATTATAAAGTAATAAGTATGTAGACCCCCGCGGTCTACATACGGTCTACGCTAACGGAATTAATTATACCATACTTTATTCAAGGCGCAAGTTTTTTCCTAGCCACTAGTGGAGACCATCTAGCCATATGCCTCGATTTCTTCTACTGTAGAATTCAATTACCTTGCGCCAAGAGCACAGGGCATGAAAAACTTTTATCAAAAGCGTAATTGCATTTCCTGCGGCGTTTTCCCTTAACCCTTGATATATTTCTCCACCGCTGCCCAATTCTCCCGTTCGCCTACAGTTCCTACGTAATAACCATCTGTCCAAAATTCCTCTCCCCATAGCTCCTTCTTTATCCTGGGGAAGAGATGAAACAATTCCCACGCTGTTATGCTTTTGAACAGCCTCACTAGTTGCCCAGGCGCATATTTGGGATGGGCGCTGCAAAGTATACGCACGTGGTTGATATCGCATCCTAAACGCTCTATCTCCAATCCATGGCGTTCCTGTATCCCAAACGCAATTTCCTTCATTTTCTCTGTAATCTCTTTTGATAGCAAAACCTTGCGATACTTCAGCGGCAGGGCCAAATGATAGTGTATCTGATATGCACAGTGGTATCCTTTGTGTACATTTTTCATTACTGGATATTCTACCTTGAAAACCTACGGTTTTCAAACTTTCCCTTCATAGGGTATCCCTATGGCAAAACCACAGGGAATAATCAAGTTTAATTTACTTTTTCATTATTAATAAATACTTAAACCCTCTCAGGTAAAAATTAAATCTTCTCGCTCTTTCATGCCAAATAGGAGTGTTAGATGTTTGATTATGCCTTGAGATACAAACCAAATCTATCGGCACAAAGTATTTTGTTAACATCTCGTATAATCTAAAACCCACAGGTATAAATTTCTTTTGTTTACACTGATCCCCAATTAACCAAGCCATTACCTTTGTAGGTTTTAATATTCTATGGATTTCCCTAGCAACCATATCCAAAGCAACAAAAAATTCTTCTTTTTCGCAGGATATTTTACCAATACATCTTGGGTCGCTTGAGTATTTAACATTATCTGAATATGGAGAATCTATAAAAACAAAATCAGTTGAATTATCTTCAAGTGGTATTTTACGGGCATCATTCTTAATAATATCCTTACGGTGTGGCGCAATATCATATCCAATGACTTTTCTATTTTCTTCTTTACAAACGTCAATGGTTGTTCCACTCCCACACATAGGATCTATAACCAGATCACCTTCTTTTGTATATCTTTGAATTAAATTCCAGATTATAAAGGCGGGCGTCACGCCGTTAAACTTATTATCACCGTGTGGGTTATCACCGTAATTCTGCTTTGGAAAATCCCACAGAGTTGTTGTTTCTAATGATGGTTTTTCATTGGTTTTCTGCATTATTTATTATTAAGCAACTTTTTCAAATCATCGATAAACTTATCAAACATTTTTACCTTGCTACTTTCCTCAATATTTTCTTCACTCAATACATAACTACCATCTGTATCAACTTCTACGATAGCCCTTCCTTTCTTGCAAGGTTTCTTTATGGCAAGCGTTCCGTCTTCGTCAGGAGTCACAAAATAAACCTTTATATGTTCAGTAACTTTATCAGAAGCTAGTTTAATCTTCCAATATCCAGTCTGCGTAATTCTCTCCCGCAACGTAACTTTACTAGAAATAACGGCTACGATTGTGCTTGTTTTAGGATTATAAATAATGATGTCTACGTCGGGTAGATGAGAACCAAACTCTCCATAATCAATTAACAAATTCCTTTTAACTAAACCCAATTCTTTAGATAACTTTAAACCATCTGTTCTTTCTAACTTATTACCATTCACAACTTCTAACCCTAAGGCTCGAACCTCATCTACAATAATATACTCTATTAACTTTTCCAAGTTTTTACCTTTAAAGGCTCTCCAAGATTGTTCATGATCGGTACCTGCAAAATCTTTATTATGATGGGCTTTTGCTTCCTTTAAAACATTTGAAATTTGCCTATAAGCTTGAGCCCCAAACTCCTTCTTTTTTACTTCATATAATTTAATTAAGTCTTTAATGGTCATATTTTCCTCCCAATTACAATATATTCTGTAGGATAAGCAAAGCTATCAGCATCACCATTAGCCGCAAATCTACCAGTCTTAGCATCTCTATTTGTAGGCAATATCTTCGAGGGTATTTCTCTTTTTATAATTCTATCGATTTCAAATCTTGAATATTGCATACTCTCAACAAAGACCTCAGCGTTTAATATTTCTACGCCTCTTAATTTAGTATTGCCTATAACGTAACAACATCTGCCGCCGCCTTTAAGAATCCGATGAGTTTCGTTGAAACATTCTTGCATATCTACAAAAAACGCCTCTACTTCGTCTGCCATTTTCATATCAACTTTCTGCAATTCTCCAACAATATCCTTACCAATTTGACTTTTCAATACTCTAGTTCCATTACTCTTAGCTGAAGTTCCTATAAATTCTTTCTTATATTCTTTTAAATCTACCCCTGGTTCCAGCCAAATTGTTGTTAACTGATGTAAATCTGCGTATTCATAGCTAGTAACATATGGACTTGAGGTTATCTGTATATCTACAGAATTATCATCAACTGGCTGTCTTCTGGCGTCTTGACGTTTTATTGTTAAATATTTATTTATATTATGCTTAACGCTTTCTGGCACTGTATTCCAAAAAGCATCATTTCCCCGCATCATTCTTTTGATATGTTTCTTAAATGCAATTAATGGTTTTGTGGGTTTTTTGTCTTTATCTATTGTCGGCTTTGTGCTACTCATAAGCCAGCGAGAACAAGTTTTAAGTATATGACTAAAACAACATTTTAAAAATAATCGTATATTCTCGTCTTTTTCATTATTTATTCTTCTCAGAATTATCCCTAGTTCTTCAATCGCCTCTGATTCAAACCAATATTCTATTCTTTCTAAATTTGTTTTTGGAATATAAGGTTTATGCTTATTTGAATAAAATAAACTACTATCTTCTAAGAAACTCAAGCCGTTAAAGAACTTCGTAATTTTATTTTTTAATAAAAACGGCTCTATGGGCGTGCATTTAACTTTTGTAATGAGTTCGGCGTTATAGTTAATATCTGTGCCACTTGCGAAATATCCCCTTGCAATAGCGCAAGCTAACGTCGTTCCACTTCCCATAAATAAATCATTTACGTGGAAATGACCATACCCAACCAAGTAATCATCCATAAGCTTTTCTACTAATTGAGGAATAAATTTGGCTGGATAGCGATGGTAACAATGTGTCAGCTTAGAAGTCTGGCTCGGACTAAAACCTTCAAAACTCCAGTCGGAAGAAATTTTGGTCCTCTTAAACGAATCCAAAATTTGATCCGGGCTAAGAATTTTACTTTTTTTAGATAATTTCTCTACAGTTACTATCTGCATAGCGCCTAACAAAAAACCTCCGCCTTATAAGCGAAGGTTTTAATTATTTTAACGTGGCAGTTCCCCCTTCAAACATACCACATTTATCCAAATTGTTATCTTTTTTATACTCCTAAAATTAATGCTTATCAAGGCTTTTTACTCCTTACAGTTCTATATCTTACCGTCTTTCAGATAAATTGCAAGACACTACTCTGAATTCCTAGCCACTAGCCATTTTTAACCGCATCTATAAACTCTTTAACCTTGTTGCTGTCTTTCTTGCCGGGCCGTATCTCTAAAGAACTAGAAGCATCCAGCCATTGCGGCCGGACAATCTTTATTGCCTCTCTGGCATTTTTTGCGCTAAGCCCGCCTGATAAAAATACAGGGCGATTTGTTTTATCAATACCACGCAAAAGCCTCCAGTCAAAAGTTTTGCCAGTCCCTCCTCTCTTTGACGGAACAAAGGCATCAAAAAGATAGGCAAAGGTTTTATATTTCAAAACTTTTTCTACTTTATACTTTACCGCTTTGTCAATTGAGAATTTAGCCTGCTTAATATTGTCCTTGGTGCGGGAACTTATCCTAAATGCCTTAATTACCTTGTAATCTTTGAATCTTTTACAAAAGCACGGCAATTCATCTCCATGAAATTGCAGCATATCAAGACTGCATAACTTAGCAGCCTTTTTGATTTCCTTTTCTTTTTCATTTACAAATATGCCGATTTTTATAATATTTTTCGGTAATTGTTTAATAATTGCCCTTGCCTTATCAGGCTCAATATAACGCGGACTCTTTTTGTAGAACACAAACCCTAAAGCATCACATCCACAATTAACCGAAACCAACGCATCTTCTAAATTCGTTATCCCGCAAATCTTAACTCTTACCATCCCATTACCTCTTCTACCTTTTTTTTGATATCCTGCGCCTCCATAAAAGCCTGGCCAATTAAAACTGCGCTTACCCCTAATATTTTTAAAAACAGAACATCCTGATGGCTCTTAATGCCGCTTTCTATTACTACTACCCTATCTTTAGGGATTAAAGGAAAAAGCTTTTCTGTTATCTTAAAATCCACCTCAAGGGTATCTAAAGAACGATTATTTATGCCGATAAGTAAAACCTCTTTAAGTTTTAATACCTTTTTAAGCTCCTTCTCAGCATGCACCTCAACCAAACAATCTAAACCTAATTCTTGAGCAATTCCTATAAATTCAGATATTTGATTTTGAGTTAAGCAAGATGCAATCAATAATACGGCATCTGCGCCATAAAAACGCGACTCATAAATCTGATACGGCTCTATTATAAAATCCTTTCTCAATACCGGCGTATTAGTCAGATTTTTAACCTCATTAATATAAGAAAGGCTGCCTTTAAAATAACCCTCTTCAGTTAAAACAGAAATTGCCTGCACGCCTATATCTTGATAAATTTTAGCTATTTCTTGCAAGTTAAAATTTTCCCTGATTACGCCGCTTGAAGGGGATTGTTTTTTTATCTCGGCAATAAGGGATATCGTCTTTGGCTTATTAATTGCTTCAATAAAAGGCCTGGCAGGCAATAAATCTTGAATCCTTGCCTTTAAATCCGCTTCTACCAGCTGTTGCTTTGCCAGAAGGACCCTTTCCCTTTTCTTCTCTATAATTTCTTTTAAGATATCGCTTTTAGGCATCAAATTTAACCCCTACGCAATGGACAGAATTTAATTTCCGCAAGAATATTCGTAACAGTTCAGCGTTCAGAAGTAAATCAAGGCGTCATTCCCGCCCCCGTTTTCACGGGGGTAAACTCCAGCGGGAATCC
>JASEHM010000031.1 GCA_030018895.1 Candidatus Omnitrophota bacterium | reverse complement strand
TCAAGAATGTGCTGTATACCGGCAAGGTTAGCTATAAAGGCGAATTATACGACGGCCTTCATGAGGCAATCATTGATGAGGTTACCTTTAATAAGGCTCAAAGCATACTGGCTGAAAATAAAATTGAGCGCAAGCCTTCAAAAAATGAAAAAGCTCCCGGCCTTTTAAACAATATCCTGCATTGTAAGGCATGCAATACGGTGATGTGCCATACGTATACCTCAAAAGGAAATGTCAAGTACCGCTGTTATGTCTGTATGCATGCCCAGAAGCACGGTTATGAGACCTGCCCTACGCGCTCAGTGAGCGCACCGGCAATTGAGGATGCAGTGGTTGAATGCTTAAAGAAAATAGCCGATAATCCCGAAAGACAAAAAGAAACTGTCGAATCCTTGAATAAACACCTCAGCGAGGAAATAAAATCGATCGTGGCGCAACAGGGCGAAATAAGCGACCAAATACGAAGCCTCACGGACAAGATAAGTGAAGCAAAAGAATCTCTAAATATTAAGACCGGCTCTGATAAGGCTTCGGAAGGCGAGTTAAAGCGCCTCAAAGAAAAACTTCAAGATAAAGAAAGACTTTTAAGTGAGGCAAGGATTAAGAAACTACAGCTTGAAGAAAAACTCCTTACCCAGCAGGAATTAAAAGATGCTCTTTTGGTTAATTCTCCTATCTGGGACACCCTTTTCCCTCAGGAAAAACATAGAATCTTCAGGCTTATCCTTAAACAGGTTGATTATGACGCCAGAAACGACAAACTTAGCATTACCTTAAATGAAAAAGGCATTAAAATGCTTAACCTATTGCTCGATCCTAAGAAACAAAAAGCTCTGCTAAAATGAAAGAAATGACATTTGAATTTAAAGTAAACTTAAAGCATGTAAATCACAGATCCCAGCGCTGTTTTATGGCTAAGGTTATTAAAGAACCAAGAATTAGGCAGGATTTAATCTTAGCATATCAGCTTAAGGAACTTATGGGACAAGATCAAACCATCACTATAAAACAGATTGCTGGCTGGTTGGGAATAACTTACAGACGGGTATTGCAGATTATGGATTTATTGCTTTTGACACCTAAAATCCAAGAGGAAATTATCTCTTCTGAAGAAATCTCTATCTACCGTATCAGTGAAAAGAAGATACGGGTAGTTACTAAAGAAATCCTCTGGGAAAAACAGATTCAAGCGTGGCAGAAATTATAGCATCCTTATCAACGGCAAAATTTTATCCATCTTAAATTGGATCTGCCTTAGTTATTATTTTTTAAGGCAGTGCAAATTTCCCTTTCTGCCCTAAGCCATATATCCCAATCTTTTTCGTCTGGCTTACCTTCTTCTTGCCAAATATCATATGCTTTTTTTCTGATTTCTTCGTGTAATGATTCGGGATTACAAGCAGATATTTTTTATTCAGATGAAGCTTTGTTTGTCTTTATTGCCATTTTCCTCCCTCCTTCCCGAAATTACTTTATTTGCTTCCTAAGATAAAATTAATATAAGTTCCTACGATAAATGCTATGATCAACGCGACGGCATAATTACTTATTCTGAATCTTGTTTTACGTCTTGGCTTTAAAATCAAACCAGTGCTCACAATTACTGTCATAAAGATAATTAAAAAAACGGTAGCGAAGTGCTGTTGCGATAATACATTGAAAATAGGGGGCTTTCCTGTATAACACATCATTTATGGCTATAATCGTAATATTAAAAAGGTTCGAGCCCAGCATATTCGCTACAGCCAGTTCTTTTGCGCCCAAGCGAATAGCAGCAATTGAAACTGTAATTTCCGGTAAAGTAGTAGCTAACCCGAGAAAAAGACTGCCTATGAAGTTCTGACCTAACCTTAAATGATGTGCCAAGTCATCGCCGATATAGGCAAGCCAGATTCCAGCACCCGCAATAACAAAAGCAGCAAGTCCATAACGCATACAAGCTGTCTTTAACGAAACGCTATCATACTTGAATAAAATTTTTTCTTCTTTACGCAGCTCTTTAAGAATTTGCTGCTGCTTTTGCTCAAATCCAAAAATTATCCTTACGCAGATAAGATACGAAATAAGAATCAGAATGCTATATGGGCTTATGTTCGCGAAAGCTAACTGTGGAAACTGGTGGCTTAGGAATATTCCAACAGCAGCTATCGTCAATGGAATGAGGCTTAATCCCGCGGTTAACAATTGCCCGGCAGAGACTAAGCTTAATAAGGGCGATCCCTTATGCATAAAATCTAACACAGCAATATTTATGAGATTGTAGGTATTCGCCCCAAACAAATTTCCTGCTGTCAAATTAGGAGCATTAGTAAAAACTGTGCTGCCAACACCTGTAAATAGCTCAGGGAGGCTTGTAGCGAGTGATACCAATATCACGCCAATCCAAAGACCGCTCAGACCAGTTTTCTCCGCTATGGCATCTCCGTATTTAGCCACTCGTTTACCGGCAAATAGTATCAAGATAGTACAAACGATAAATTTTAACCAAACAATAATCATCCTGATGCCCCTCTATTTCTTGAGCTCCTTATTATCATCTTTTGTCTTGCTCTGCTTGTCCTGTATATTCCCTTTTATAATCACATACCCGAAAAAGAATATTACTATCCCCAACAAAACATACACCGGCCAATCCTGATATAAATTCCCAGTCATTTTTGTAGCTCCTCTATTTTTTAAGTCTCTTTAGCGTCTTAGAATCCTCTCCGCCAAGGCCTTTTTTGAATATGCGGCTAAAACAAAATATAGCCATACTGATAATAAAACCCCACGATATAATCATAAAAATCCATCCGCTCAGTTTCAATGTCCTCCTCCTATCTGATATTATGAGTAACTGCAAAAATTACGCATAATATTCCAGCTAAAATGCAGATTCCGATTACAATAAAGATAAACCGCATTTCTTTGTCCACTTTTCTTACCCTCTCAATAAAAAATGCCATCCAGCATATTTTGCTAAATGGCGGCCCGACCATCCAAATCCTCCGAAGCGTAATCTCTCCGGACCCTTGTGTTTATTAACAAAGATGAATAATATCCTCGGGATGATATCGCGCAAGAAAACTATTTTTTAACGGCAGCACAGACTTCTTTTTCCGCCCTAAGCCATATATCCCAATCTTTGCCGCTGGGCTTGCCTTCTGCTTCCCAAATATAATACGCTTTCTTTTGTATCTCTTCGCATAATGCTCCGGAAGTGCAAGCAGGTTCCGCTTGTTTTGATAAAACTTTACTTGTGTTTTTTGCCATTTTGTCCTGGCTCCTTTCAATGAAAAACTGCCCCGCCTTGCCTAAGATAATGCTTAGCGTTTCTTAGTCTTAGTAGTGCCTGAGACAGATTTTGCTTCTACTATAATAGATTTTGCGGCATTAACACTTCTTTTGGCTTCATACGTAACCGTAACTGTATCTCCAGATTTTAGTTCTGTAAACTTGATAGCTTTCCCTGCTTTTTTAATAGAAGTATCCTTGTCCGCTGAAATGGTAATTGGGGAACCGCTACTTACGGAAACAGTAATCGTAGAATTTGACCAGCTATAACCGCTTACCTTGCCGCTTGCCTTAAGAATAGTTGGCGCAGCTTTTTTCTGCTGGCTTTTTGAAGCAGCAGGCCTGCGCTCCATCGCATATGGCTGCGAAACAAAAAATATTGATGTGGTGATAGCTAAAATTACTGCAAAAATAACTCTTTTCATCGCGCTACCCTCCTATTTAAATTGGTTAATAATTAAACAGTATGTGCCTTTGAGTTTTCCGGAGCACCTCCTTTCTTGTGCTTCATTTTTTTATCGCTCGGCTTTTACCTTGCTTACCTTAGACGGCAAAATTACGATTTCCACTCTCCTGTTCTTCTGTTTATTCTGTGGCGTGTCATTTAGCGCTACCGGATGATACTCTCCGTATCCGTTCGCCGAGAGCCTTTGCGGCTGGACTTTGCATTCATCAGCAAGATAATGCACAACTGCCAATGCGCGGCCGGAAGAAAGCTCCCAGTTCGACTTCCATCCTGAATACTTTATCGGGTCATTATCGGTATGCCCTTCAACCGCTACCCCAGAATTCGGCACATCCCTATTTAAAACTTCGGCGACCTTATTAAGCGTAACCTTACCATCCTCTTTTACTTTATCCTTACCTGAATCAAAGAATATCTCGGAAACAAAAGTGATCACCAGCCCTCGTTCGGTCATTTGCAGCTTTGCCTTATACTCCCCAATCTCTTTCTTAAGCGATTCTTCAAGTTCCTGCTTTGCCCGTTCCAGATCTGAAAGTTCTTTGTCTTTTTGCTCATACACCCGCTTGACTTCTTTGGCCTTGTCTTTTTCTAACTGGGCAATCTTCTTTCTTAGATTGGCGTTCTCTATCTCCATCTCATCTGTCCTCTTGGCCTTTTGAATATAGGCGCATCCGGACATTGTGAATACCGCCAAAAACATGATAATTGCAATTTTTGTCTTCATGCGCAAACCTCCATTATCATAATTGTTCAAAATATTTATAAGTATACAATGATATCCTTGCGATAAATTCTTTAGAAGGCGCGCTGTTTGAATTAGCATGCTTCGTTAATACGACAATGATAAAATCGCCCTTACGAGTAAAGACTATGCCTGCGTCATGGCAAACCTCTTTCTCAAGGCCGGTCTTATGCGCAATAGTTATATCAACCGGTAAATACTTGGGAATGCGGTCGTTCAGGCGTGTCAATTTCAGCATGGATATGCATTGATCCGAAACAGATTTATTACCAAGAATCCTGCGGTATATGTTATCCAGCAATAAAGCCATGTCCTCGGCTGTCGTATAATTCTCGATGCCCTTATCCCGTGAATGGTAATCGGCTATTTTTCGAGATAGATCTGTATTCTTCAAGCCAAAAGCCCTAAACACCTTATTCAAATAATCAATACCAAGCAAGTTTGTAACTACATTAGTAGCAGTGTTATCACTGTCGTAAATCATAAGGCCGATGAGCCTCTCCACGCTGAAAGTAGTGTCTGCAGGCATATCTTTCAAAACTCCTGAACCGGTGAGTTTATCCGATGACTTTAAAGCTATGTTGCGGTCGAGTTTAATACGTCCTTGGCCAGCTGCCCAAAAACATGTCGCCATAAGGGGAATCTTAGCCAGGCTTGCCGAGGGAAACAGTTTAGTCTTCTCGTAAGAGAATTCCCAGCCGGTTTCCAGGTCTTTAATAACAATCCCTGCTTCGCCCTTAAACTGGCTTATTTCAACCTTGAGGCGCTGTTGTAGTTCCTGCCAGGCAGCTTTTCGTGTTTCATATAAAATCCGCTCTTGTTCGGCTTTTTGAAATTTTGCATAATACTGCTGGCCAAAATATCCTCCAATGCCTAAAAAGAGAACTATTGTTATGAAAAGGATTATTTTCTTTGTCTTCATTTTCATTGTGATAAATATTTATTTAATGCTGCTGAAGTCCTTTTCCCAACAATTCCATCAGCCTTAAGGCCTTTGGCTTTCTGAAACTTTACAATTGCCTCTTTGGTCTTAGGCCCAATTTTACCGTCAATAGGGCCTTGATAGAAACCTGCGTTTTTCAATGCCCGTTGAATCTGCCCTAGGCTTAATTGTATCGCTGGCTCAGAATAGGCTTTCTTTGCCGGTTTTTCATAGCTCTCAGACGGCCAGGTATTATCATAGTCATAATCTGACTCTTGTTGATATGTTTTCTGAGGCTTTTCAGATACCACCGGCCGTGACTGAACGGCCTGTTTCTTAGAACCTGTAGCGCATCCAGCTAAAGCAAAAACAAGAAAAACAACTAAAATCATTTTTGTAAACATGTTACCTCCTCCTTTTTAAGGTACGAATTAACCCTTTTCTGCCAACCCGGCAGCCATCTTTGCTCATTCCGACTTGAAGGAGAATTGTTTATGCGGTTCTCAAGCACGGCATTTGCCGACCGCGCAAATTCTCCAACAGTATTCGGGGCTTCGTTTTCGTCTTTCATCCCTTTCAAGACTTGAAGCAATCCCCAGCCTTTACCTTGATGCTTTTCAGACGACGCTATTCCAAGCCCTTTGAAATTAACGTAATCCGCCAGCGCATAAACCCCTGAAGGTGTAGACATGAGACGATCAAGCTGCAAACTTATCTTCTCGCAGTTACTTTCAGACGCATGCTTTAAAATTACCGGCAAAGCATCTTCCAATCTTTTCACAATAAAAGCAGCCTGTAGAGGTTTTGTTTTTATTAAAAAATCTTTTAGCTCTATCAAATGCCGGTCGTTTTGCACGCTTAAGAAATTATTGCGCGAAATCCAGGGGCACGCAGGAAACGGTTTTCTATCCAGCCAGGCCGGGATTTTCTCACCTGAGGTTTTGGCGTATTCAAGAAACTTTATAAAACTACCCTCAAAAAGCACTTTGCTGTTCTTTGGATGCCAAATAAAATGCCCGATGCCCAGAGACAAAAAATCCTCGCCTTCATTCCAAGCAATCAAATTTTCATCTTTTGAAGCACATTCATTCTCAAAAACTCTTTTACCAATCTGCTGAATCTCCTGTTGTGATAACAGTATCTTTTGCGCGGCTGCATCCGTCAAAAAAAGCAAGAATAGAAATAAAAATAGTGTTGCCTTTTGCATCGCTCACTCTTTCAAATATTTATTTAACTCAGCCCAAGTTTTGGTACCCACAGTACCGTCTACTTTTAAGCCTTTGGCTTTTTGAAATGCCTTAATCGCCTCTTTTGTCTGCGGGCCTATCTTGCCGTCAATCTTTCCCTTATAAAAACCAGCCTTTTGTAAGGCAATTTGAATTTGCTTTTTCCTGTCTTGGGGGAGCTTTGCTTTTGCCGTTTTCTCCTGAGGCTCTCTAATTCTTGCAATTTCTTCCTCAGGCCTTATGTCGCGCTGATGCTCTTCAGAAGGAAAAATCAAAGGCTGCGCAGCCGTCTCTTTCTTAAGCGCTTCTTTTTCCCGGCTTAATTCAAGCCAAGTCTTTGAATCTACTTTGCCGCTCGGCCAGAGGCCTTTTTCTTTCTGGAAATCCCTGATTGCCTTGCGGGTCCGGCTGCCCATTACCCCATCAGCAGGGCCGGGATCAAAATGCGCGTCTTTTAAAATCCTCTGTATTTCCTCCACGCGCGGGCTATATCCTGAAACTGTTCCGATAATCTGCTCCTCTTTTAGCTGAGCCTTATCTCTTAGAAAAAGATTGTTCATATAATTACGCGCAGGTGTATAGAACATAACAATAACAACTAGGCCGACTAATATGTAAACAAGCGTTTTAATCATCTCTTAAGAAATACCGAGCTTATTCAACTGGAATCACTATCTTCTTTCCCGGCTTTAGTTTATTGGGATCCTTAATCACATCTCTATTCAGTTCATAAAGATATTTCCAGCGATGAGCGCCTCCCATCTGCTCTTTGGCAATCTTAGAAAGACTGTCTCCCTTTTGAATCACATACTCCCTTGTCTGAACCCTAACCTCACTTTCTATCTTCTTTTCCTCTTCCACAAGGAACTTCCCCTCTTCAATTTTCTTTGCCTCCGGGATTTCCGGTTCTCCCGGATATGGAAGCATTACTTCTTCAACCTCGGCAATCACAAATTGCGCGTTTCTGTCTTTCTGCATGCCAACAAGGTTTGACAGAGGGGCGACAGCATCAAGCTTTCCCCGGCTTATGATGCGAATCCTCTCTTCCCCAATACCGTTTTCAAGCATGAATTTCTTGACGGAATCCCCGCGGCGCCTGCCTAATTTTTCGTTATATGCTTCTGAGCCCCTTCTGTCGCAGTTTCCGGTGATCAAAATACTGGCTTCAGGATTACGTTTGAGAGTGCCTACGGCACTTAAAAGGATCTTTCGCGCATCATCTCTGATAACCGCGCTGTCATAATCAAAATAAATTTTAACATTCTTGATAATTTTCTTGATAAGCAATGAGGGACGTAATTCTTTTGGCTTGGGAGGCGGTAATTCTTCTTCCTTATAGTCAAAAATAATCTTGTAAACATATACGTAGCCACGGTTACCCCATGGTTTAATCTTTCCGGGCTCTGTAGGCCACCACCAGTAACCGCCACGCTCAGGATCCTTAATAGGCCCTGGCTTGGCATCCGTAGGCCACCATTCAAAACGCTTCTGGAGCTCCTTTAATTCTTTTTCTCTTCTTATCTCTTTCGCTTGTTTAGACTCAGCATAACCTACATTGATAAACGCAAATAAAATTATGATTGCAAGTATTACCTTCTTCATGCGCCACCTCATTTTAATATACCTTAACGATACAGGTAACTTCTCTTGTCTCAAAATCAAGATTTCTTTAATTCCACTATGAGCCTCTCGAATGGAAAGTTAGCGCCCGGACATTCGGTAATTTTGCCTTCAATGTCTTTGTGTCTTCTTATATTGCGTATCGGCACATTATATTGCTCGCGCAAAACGTTGATTAATTTGATTAACGCGTCAAATTGCGCGCTGCTTACTGTTTCTTTGTTAAAATTACCAACCAGGCAAATTTGAATATCAGCAGG
>JASEHM010000030.1 GCA_030018895.1 Candidatus Omnitrophota bacterium | reverse complement strand
ACGAGAAAACAAATCACTTGACATCGTTATTTTAGGCTATTTCGCAACAGTCCCATTAGAGAAAAAGGGACGCAAGAATAGCTGATGTTTATAAAGAGAGAATGATTTTATGGTAGGATATAGCGAGAGATTAAAAAACTGGTGCGGAAGGAGGGAGTTGAACCCTCAAGGGTTGCCCCACTAGCTCCTGAAACTAGCGCGTATGCCATTCCGCCACTTCCGCAAAATATTGTTCGTAGTATAGCCCGCCTTTACAATTCTGTCAACTTAAAATAGATTGCAGGAGAAGCAGTTCGTTGGTATAATATATAAATCTTAAGGTGTTTTTTTGTTTCTGCGGCAGGGAGGGTTAATGTTTTTTGAGTCTTTTAAGATTACAGCGTCAGCAGTGTCGCAGATATTTTTTATAGCGGCTATAGGGTATTTTTTGATAAAAAAAGAGATTTTAGGCCATGAGGGCCTGAATGCTTTAAGCTGTCTTGTTGTTGAGATTACGCTGCCGATTCTGATATTTTGCCAGCTGCTCAAAGATTTTAGGCTTGATTTGTACCCGAATTGGTGGCTTCTCCCTGTTTTAAGCATAATCATAACTGTTTTTGGTTTATTATTAGCCGGGGTTTTTGTAGGTTTTATTCATGGCCAACAGCACAAGGCGCAGTTTTTAAGCCTGATTGCTTTTCAGAATGCGGGTTATTTACCCCTGGCTTTAATAGCGGCAATGTTTCCCAATGATAAATCAGGGCACCTGCTTACTTATTTATTTCTGTTTTTATTAGGGTTTAACGTAGTTATTTGGTCTCTTGGGGCATACATCCTGTCTTTTCATGAAAACAGAAAATTCGAATTAGGCGCATTATTTAGCCCGCCTGTAATTGCTATTTTGCTTAGCCTGGCAATTATATTCTTAGGGTTAAATAGGTTTATTCCCGACGGTGTTTTAAAACCCTTGCGCCTGGTAGGCAATTGCACCCTTCCTTTGGCAATGTTTGTAGTAGGTGGCAGTCTTGCGTTTGTCCGGCTAAAGCGCATTGATAAAAAGGCAATGGTTTTTATGGTTTTGACAAAGTTAATAATTATGCCTCTTTTAGGACTTCTAATTGTTTTAAAATTAAAAATTACTTCATTAGCAGGCTTATTAATTCTTATTCAATTGGCTATGCCGCCGGCAACATCGCTCTCAGTTATTATTCGGCATTATAAAAAAGAGGATTTTTTAATCAGCCAGGGAATATTTATCGGCCATATTGCAAGTTTAATTACATTGCCGTTATTTTTAAGTTTATATTTCACATTAGTTATGATACAATGAGTAAAATTATTGCCACTAACCGCAAGGCCTATAGAGATTACACAATCTTAGAGTCTATTGAATGCGGCATAGAGTTAGAAGGGAGCGAGGTAAAATCCTTAAGGCAGGGCAAAATAAACCTAAATGATAGTTTTGCCAGGTTAGAAGATAATCAGGTTATTTTGCATAACACCCATATAAGCCCTTATGCAGAAGCCAGTTACTTAAATGCTGAGCCTGTAAGATTAAGAAAACTGCTTTTACGCAAAAATCAGATCCGTAAGTTATCTGGACAGGTAAACCAGAGGGGTTTTACGCTTGTTCCTTTAAAGGTGTATTTCAATGAGCGCGGTTTTGCAAAATTAGAACTTGCTCTTTGCAAAGGTAAAAAGCTCTATGATCGGCGCGAAGATATAAAAAGGCGTGAGACTGATCTGGCAATGCGTAGGGAAGCAGGAAGGAGAAGGTAATAATAGGCGGGGTGGTTTTGTGGCTTTCGTTAAAGGAAACGAAACCACTGTCTTTTAGCTTGTGGCCGCGAATGTATAAAATTATTAAAAAATCGGGGGTGAAAAGGGCTCGACTTAGGTAAGTCGGGTAAAAGCAGCATGCCGCGGAAGCTCAGGATAGCCGCGTTAACAATCCTGGCAAAATATAAACGCTGACAATACGTTGACGTTTGATAAACTGATGAGCAATATGGTAGTGGTGAATAAACCCGCCGCTCCTGTTGTTCCTCTGTTTACGCCAAGCCTTATTCGTTAATTAACGAATAAGCCTCAATCCATTCTGCCTAAGGAATGGAATTGAGCGCTAATTTAGGCTGGCTCAGAAAGAAATAGCCTTTGGGTTCTGGGTGAGACTTTAAAAGGCTGCGTCCTGGATAATCCTGTTTAGCGGAGTATTCAGGATTAAGCACAAAAGATAAACTAAGCATGTAGCGGCTTTTATCTGTCTGCTTAAGGACGGCGGTTCGATTCCGCCCACCTCCACCAATCCTTTCATTAATGAAAGGATTGGTGGATGCCGAAACAATGTGTTTCGGCGCCACCAAATTCTAAGGAGTTTTTGTAAAGATGAAGCCTATTGGAGTATTTGATTCTGGCGTAGGAGGCTTAACTGTAGTTAAGGAATTAATTAATCAGCTTCCATACGAAGATATCATTTATTTCGGCGATACAGCGCGTGTTCCTTATGGCATAAAATCAAAAGAGACAGTGATACGTTTTTCCATAGAGAACATTTTATTTTTATTAAAACAGGATGTAAAGCTTGTCTGCGTGGCATGTAATACTGCATCAAGCCAGGCAATACCCGCAATCAGGAATCATTTTAGGATACCTATTATAGGCGTGATCAGTCCGGGGGTAAGAGAGGCGGTTTATGCCACACAAAATAAGCGCATTGGCATTATCGGCACAAAAGGCACTATTAAAAGCTGCGCTTATGAGCTAGAGATAAAACAACTTGACCCAAAGATACGCGTTACAGTTGCAGCTTGCCCTTTGTTTGTTCCTTTTGTGGAAGAAGGCTGGCTTAGAGGAGAGGTAGTTAGGACTGTAGCCAGCTTATATCTTAAGCCGCTTAAAGACGCTAAGGTTGATACAATTATTTTAGGCTGTACGCATTATCCCTTGTTAAAACCTTTAATCAGGCAGGTGATGGGCGATAATATTACGCTTATAGACTCTGCTAAGCAAGTGGCAGTTGAAATTAAAAAAATTTTGGCAGTTGAAGGGACGCTGAATAAAGGCCGCAAAGGAAAGCAGAAATTTTATGTAAGTGATAATCCTGAGTGGTTTAGTAACCTTGCGAAAAGATTTTTAGGCAGGCCCATAAAAGACGCAAAGAAGGTTTAATATGTATAGCTTAAAAATAGAAGGGAATTTTAGCGCGGCGCATAATCTAAGAGGATATCATGGAAAATGCGAGGAATTGCATGGCCATAATTGGAAAGTAGAGGCAGTAGTAACAGGCGCTAAGCTTAATAAAATCGGGATGGTTTTGGATTTTAAGGATTTTAAGGCAAGGCTCAATGTTATTCTGGAAGAATTAGATCATAAATATCTTAACGGGATTCTTTATTTCAAAAGAGTAAACCCTACTTCGGAAAATATAGCCAGATACATTTATGATAAGTTAAAGCTAAAAATTCCGAATCTTAAGTCAGTTACAGTTTGGGAATCGGAAAATTCTGCGGCTGTTTATTGCCCGTCAGATAGTTTATGCTTTCGCTCTACCTTAGGGCGCAGTGAAAGTATTCCGCTTCAGAAACCGCCCCGCGCTATAAGGCGGGGCAAAGCTTCATCATGAAAAAGGCGGTTGTTCTTTTGTCAGGCGGATTGGATTCGGCTGTAACATTGTTTCTTGCCAGAAGCAAAGGTTGGCAGGCGCATTGTTTAATTTTTGATTATGGACAACGGCATAGGGTAGAGATAAAAAGTGCCAGGTGCATTGCGCAAAGCATAAATTGCGAGTATGAAATTATAAAAATAAACTTGCCATGGAAAGGTTCAAGCCTGTTAGACCAAAAAATGAAGGTTTTACAAAGAGAAAGTGTCGGGGTGTCAAAGTGTCAAAGTGTCAAAGTGATTCCTAGTACTTATGTGCCTGGCCGCAACATTATATTTTTAAGTTTTGCCCTCTCTTTTGCAGAAGCAATAAAAGCAGAAGCAATATTTATCGGCGCAAACGCAGTTGACTTTTCAGGCTATCCTGATTGCCGTCCGGAATTTTATGATGCTTTCAGGAGGATGATTTCTGTTGGCACAAAGGCAGGTGTTGAAAAAAAGAGGATTAAAATAGAAACCCCTTTAATTAATAAAACCAAGGCTCAGATTATTAAATTGGGGGGCCATCTGGGCGTTCCGTTTGAATTGACCTGGTCATGTTATCAGGGCGCAAATATACCTTGTGGAAAGTGCGATAGCTGTTATTATCGGGCAAAGGGGTTCAAAGAGGCTAAAGCAAGAGACCCTTTAGTAAGCATGAATCGATTAACCCATGTCCACCCCCGCGGTGGACATGGGTTAATGAGCTAATAGGGGATATATGAGCGTAAAGGGAAAGATTGCAGAGGTTTTTGATAGCGTTCAGGGCGAAGGCATTTATTTGGGAGAAAGACAGCTTTTTGTGCGTTTTTTTGGATGTAACCTTAATTGTGATTATTGCGATACAAAGCAGGCCTCCTTTCTGGAGTATGGGCATCAGGAGTTATTAGAAGAGATAAAATTATATGGAAACGGGTACCACTCTGTTTCTTTTACTGGTGGAGAACCGCTCCTGCAGAAGGATTTTTTAAAAGAAACCTTGATATTGTTTTGTAAAGCCGGTTATAAGAATTACTTGGAAACAAATGGAACGTTAACAGATGAATTATCCGAAGTAATAGATTATGTGGATATTGTGGCTATGGATTTGAAATTGCCCAGCTCTACATTAGAAAGAGATCTTTGGGAGGTTCAGCGCGGATTTTTAAATATTGCCTCAAAAAAAGAGGTTTTTTTAAAGGTAGTGGTTTGTCTTTCTACTACGGATGAGGATATTGCGCAAGGCGCAAGGTTAATAAAAGAAACCAATGAAGGCGCGATTTTAGTTTTGCAGCCTAATAGTTATCAAAAGTGCGACGCGTTAAAAGAAAAACTAAAAAGTTTCAAGAATATTTGTAAGAAAGAAAAAATAACCGCCTGCGTAATTCCGCAGATGCATAAGGCGATTGGGATTAAATGAAAAAAAAATCTTTATACATTCGCTCCTGCTCTTTAAAGCGTGGGGGAGGAGCTTCATATGAAGGATTGCAGGAAAATATAAGAAGCCTTAAAGCCCCGGAATTAGAGGTTTGGAAGAATCAATATCCGGAAAAAGAATATACCATAAATTTAGAGATACAGGAATTTACCTGCATCTGCCCCAAGACAGGCCTGCCGGATTTCGCCGTTATAACTATTGAATATTCGCCTTTTGAATACTGCATTGAGCTAAAATCATTGAAGATGTATACTATCTTTTTCCGTAATTTAGGCATATTTCATGAGCACCTAATTAACAAGATTCTGGAAGATTTTGTTAATGCCTGCAAGCCTCGCCGGGTAAGAATTAGGGGGGAGTTTAACCCAAGGGGCGGCATAAAGACTACTGTAATAAGAGAGTATGTGAAAAAATGAAGAAGATATTAGCGCCTGAGATCACTAAAATAGTTGCGGATTTATGTATTCAGGCAAATACAGTATTAAGAACAGACGTATTAGATGCTTTAAAAACAGCCTTAAGAAAAGAAAAAAATAAGAGATCTTATGGTATCTTAGAAAAGATAATCCAAAATGCCCGAATTGCCAAAAAAGAAAAATTGGCAATTTGCCAGGATACAGGCATGGCTTGTGTTTTTTTACAAGTGGGCCAAGAAATAAAAATAGCCGGCGATTTAAAAAAGGCAATAAATAAAGGGATAGAAATAGGATACAGGAAAGGCTTTTTAAGGGATTCTATTATAAAAAATCCATTATTAAGAGGAAAGCCGGCTTATCAACCGGCGATAATTCATATAGATATTGTCAAAGGGGATAAGTTAAAAATAACGGTTTTGCCTAAAGGTTTTGGCTGTGAAAACAAAACGCAATTGAAGATGTTTATGCCTACAGCAGGCATTGAAAAAATAAAAAATTTTATTATTGAAGTAATCAAAAAAGCCGGCGCAGATGCCTGTCCGCCTTTTGTTGTAGGCGTAGGAATCGGCGGGACTGCGGACTGTGCCTGCCTTTTGGCGAAAAAGGCGTTATTAAGAAAGCTAACGACTAACGACCAGCGACCAACAACTAACAACCAACGGCCAACGACCAGTCTAGAACAAGGACTTTTAAGAGATATTAACAAATTAAATATTGGCCCAATGGGTTTGGGCGGAAAGACTACTGCTTTGGCAGTAAATATAGAAACATATCCTACGCACATTGCTGGTTTGCCGGTTTGCGTAACTATTAGTTGCCATGCCTTACGCAGCGCAAGTAAGACATTATGACAAAGATAATATCCGGCCTTTTGGATAAAGCGCAGCTACAAAATTTAAATGTTGGCGATGAGGTATTTGTGAATGGAATAATTTATACTGCTAGAGATCAGGCGCATAAAAGATTAGTTGAGGTAATTAAAAACAGGAAGAAATTACCGGTTAATTTAAAGGATCGGATTATTTATTATTGCGGCCCTACGCCGGCCCCTAAAGGAAAGGTTATAGGCTCTTGCGGCCCAACTACGAGTTCGCGTATGGATGAATGCGCGCCATTTTTGCTTGAGGCTGGATTAAAGGGAATGATTGGCAAGGGTATCCGCTCGCAAGAGGTGATTTCTGCTATTAAGAAATATGAGGCAGTGTATTTTTTAACTTATGCCGGATGTGGGGCATTATTATCCAAATGTGTTAAAAAAGCGAAGGTTATTGCCTATAAGGATTTAGGGCCGGAGGCAATTTATGAGTTAGAGGTAAGAAATTTTCCCTTAATTGTAGCAATTGACTTAGAAGGGAAAAACATATACGATAGGTTAAATAAAGAGGCCATTGACATTTACCTAAATAAAATTCATTAAGGTAGATGTCAATGGCTTAATTCACGCATTGACCCTTGACAAAATATTTATTTTGTCAAGGGTCAAGCGTTCATTGAAGGAGCGTTTATGATTAGGCAGGATGGCAGGGGGTTGGATAAAATAAGAAAGGTTGTAATTACTAGAAATTATATGAAATATGCCGAGGGATCATGCCTTATAGAGTTAGGCAATACCAAGGTTGTCTGTACAGCATCAGTTGAAGAATCTGTGCCGCGTTTTTTAAAAGGAACCGGTACAGGATGGGTAACTGCTGAATATGGAATGCTTCCGCGTTCCTGTCAAAGCCGTATCCAGCGCGGCAAGGATTCCGGCCGTACCTATGAGATACAGCGGCTTGTTGGCAGGTCATTAAGGACAGTTGCTGATATGACTATGTTTGGAGAGCGTACCATCTGGATTGACTGCGATGTAATACAAGGGGATGGCGGCACGCGCACTGCTTCAATTACTGGTAGTTTTATTGCTTTAGTAGATGCCTTAAGTAAAATGAAAAAGGACGGCAATATTAGCGCTATCCCGATAAAAGATTTTGTAGCTGCCACAAGCGTTGGGATGTTAAACGGCGATTTACTTTTAGACCTATGCTATGAAGAGGATTCTAAGGCTGGCGTAGATATGAATGTGGTAATGACAGGCGCCGGAGAGTTTATTGAAATACAGGGCACGGCTGAGCGAGAGCCCTTTAATAAAGAGCAGATGGATAAATTATTAACTTTGGCCCAGAAAGGGATTAAAGACCTTATTGAGATTCAACGCAATAGCCTTGGGAATATTTCATGGTAAGGGAATTGGTAGTTGCCACAAAAAATAAGAAAAAACTAAAAGAGATAAAAGAGATATTGAAAGGATTGAGCTTTAAGATAACCTCTTTAGCGGATTATCCTGATGCCCCGCGTATTATTGAGAATGGCAAAACCTTCTCTGAGAACGCCGCAAAAAAAGCAGTAAAAATTGCGCGTTGGACGAAAAAACTGACACTGGGAGAAGATTCCGGGCTTTGTGTGGATGCCCTGGCTGGTATGCCCGGGGTTTATTCTTCAAGGTTCTCAGGAAAAAATAAAAGCGACCTGAAAAATAACCTGAAGGTCCTCAAGCTTCTTGAGGGAAAGCCCTTAAATCAAAGAAAGGCTCACTATGTCTGCGCAGCAGCTTTAGCTGATGAAAAAGGTTTATTGGAGATAGGTGAGGGAAGGTGCGATGGCTTGATTGATTTTAGAATGAAAGGTAGCTTGGGTTTTGGTTACGATCCGTTATTTATTATTCCTAAATACAAAAAAACCTTTGCGCAATTAGGCGAGAAGATAAAGCATAAGATGAGTCATCGGTATTATGCCTTAGAAAAAGCAAAAACAATTATTCAAAAATACATTGAGAAACATAGATTAGGTTGATATAATATAAATTCGGAGGAGTTATTTTAAGATAATTAAACGGGGAGTGGCTCAGTTTGGCTAGAGCGCTTGCTTTGGGAGCAAGAGGTCGTGAGTTCAAGTCTCACCTCCCCGAGTAAATCAGAATGAAGAATAAAGCAGAATTAAGAATTAAGAATTAAGAGTTAAGAAAAAAGTAAAAAAGTAAAATAGTGTTGTTTCTGGGTAAAATAGGGTAAAATTAAGTTCAGATAAATTCACACTTGTGTCCAGATTAGACGTTACTTATCGACGTGAAATGTATTTTGAGATATCAAATTTGTCATACTCGCGAAAGCGGGTATCCAGATTTTTTCTCGTCGTGGATTCCCGCTTAAAGATTGC
>JASEHM010000002.1:7486-27471 GCA_030018895.1 Candidatus Omnitrophota bacterium | reverse complement strand
TCCAAATGGCAAGTGAAACCTTTAAAAGAATTTACACAATTTATTTGACATTACCCATCAATGAGCATGATTCCTATTTTTCAGGAAGGGATGGAGCCCTTGCTTTTTAACCCTGCGGATTTTACCGGGTTCAGTTTTACGATTAAAATTGAGGATATGGATTTTAATGCTGTTTTAAATACGCCGCCTAAAAAAATGGAACATTCTATGGTAGCTATACCTGTGACATCTAGGTAAATAGGTAAATGTCAAGGGTCTAATTCGCAGACGCTGATAGATATATAAAAAGTCTAAAATAACCCAGTTTCCCGATTGGGATGGAAACAGTTTCCCGATTGCAACTCGTCGTTGATAATTACTCAGTTTGATGAAATTGCTAAATGATAGAGAAGTTGCTAAAAATGTTGGTTTGTTGCATGTAAAGGCCAATGCTGCTTTGCAGATAAAGAGAGGCGTTGGTATTATCGGCACTTTTTTATCAATATTTTTCTGCAATATTTTCCGCAGTATTTCTCTTTCGCATCCCACTGTCCCGATTGGAATGGAAACAGTTTCGGGTGAAAAAAAATAAAAAAAAGATATTGACAAAATTTAATTTATATTATATACTTTTATCTTTACATAAGCCCCATTGAATTAAAAAACTTCATCGAATTTATTTAAAATTCTAAGAGAAGGGTTTTGTGTTCTTCTTTTGCTGAGTTAAATTATAGCGCTGGAGTAGCTCAGTCGGCAGAGCACGTCCTTGGTAAGGACGGGGTCATGGGTTCAATTCCCGTCTCCAGCTTAGATAAAAATAGTTCGTAGTTCGTACATCGAAAAACGAAGTACGAACGACAAAGTACAGATTTTTAATAATGCGAGAAATAATTACTTTAGAATGCACTGTTTGTAAAAACAGAAATTATACAACAAAGAAAAATAAGAAATTGCATCAGGAGCGGTTAGAGCTTAGTAAATTTTGCAAAGTTTGTCATAAGCACACCCTTCATAAAGAAATAAAGTAGAAAGTAGTTTCTCTGCTTAAAAAACTTAGGGGTGTCGGTTAACGGTAAACCACTGGTCTCCAAAACCAGGACTGGGGGTTCGATTCCCTCCGCCCCTGTTTGAAGATTTGTGTTAATGACGCTATTTGGACAGTAATATATTAATGAATATAATTAGAAAGCCTGTAAAATTTTTAAAAGAGGTAAAGGCGGAATTGGGTAAGGTATCATGGTCAGGGCCGCAGGAACTGATGGATTCAACTATTGTGGTTATTATAACCACGATAATTATGACTTTGTTTATATGGGTTGTGGATCTTTTGTGCGCAGGGGCATTAAGAAGAATTTTTCATTGAAATGAAGAATTGGTACGTTGTACATACTCAGACAGGTTCTGAGGAAAAAGTAAAGATATCTTTGGAAAAAAAAATTGCGCAGGAGGCAATGCAGGAAGAGATTTCTTCTGTGATTGTACCTACTGAACAAGTTTCAGAGGTTCGTTCAGGTAAAAAGAGGATATCCCAGAGAAAATTTTTCCCGGGCTATCTTCTTTTAGAGATGGAGTTGAGTGAAAAAACCCATCTTTTTGTAAAAACAGTTCCGGGCGTAACCGGTTTTATCGGCCCGGGAAGAAAACCTATTGCCTTACCAAAAGATGAAGTTGAAAATATTTTAAAAAGGACAAAAGAAGCAGAGGCAAAACCGAGCCCAAAGGTTCTTTTTGAAAAGGGAGAGCAGGTCAGAATAACCGAAGGGCCATTTTTTAATTTTAACGGAACCATAGAAGATGTTTATCCTGAAAAAGGAAAAGTAAAGGTTCATGTCTTAATTTTTGGCAGGGCAACTCCTGTTGAATTGGAATACTGGCAGGTAGAGAAAGTATAATGGCTAAAAAAATAACAGCACAGATTAAATTACACGTTCCTGGTGCCCAGGCGAATCCAGCTCCTCCGGTAGGGCCTGCCTTGGGCCAGCATGGCGTTAATATTATGCAGTTTTGCAAGCAGTTTAATGAGCAGACTAAAGATAAAGAAGGCTTGATTTTGCCTGCAGTAATTACGGTCTACGAGGATAGGTCGTTTACCTTTATTATTAAAAGTCCGCCATCTTCAGTGTTTTTAAAACGCGCGGCAAATTTGGCTAAGGCATCAGGCATAGCCGGTAAAGAAGTAATTGGTAAGGTTACTCGTAAACAGGTGGAGGAAATCGCTAAACTTAAAATACCGGATCTTAATACCTCTGATTTGTCTGTTGCTATTAAGATTATTGAGGGTACTGCTAGAAGTATGGGAATTGGAGTAGAGGGGTAGTTAAATAAGTCATGAAAACACACAGCAAGAGATATAGAGAAGCAGAAAAAGAGGTTGATAGAAATAAAATTTATCAGCTTAAAGAGGCAATCCAGTTACTAAAAAAAATGCCTCAGCCTAAATTTGATGCTTCTGTAGATTTAAGCCTTCTTTTAAATATTGATAGTAAGAAATCCGATCAGATGGTACGCGCTACAGTAATCCTACCGCATGGAACAGGAAAAAAGGTGAGGGTTGCGGTTTTTTGCAAGGGCGAACATGAAAAAATCGCAAGGGAAGCTAATGCGGATTATGTGGGAGGATTAGATCTGATAGATAAAGTATCTGCTGGTTTTTTGGATTTTGATTGTGCTGTTGCTACACCTGAGATGATGAAGGATTTAAGTAAGTTAGGCAAGGTTTTAGGTCCGCGCGGCCTTATGCCCAGCCCTAAAACAGGGACCGTGACTGCTGATATTAAGAAAGCGCTTGAAGATGTTAGAAGGGGAAAAGTGGAGTTTCGTACGGATAAGCAAGGGGGAATACATTTGTCAGTCGGAAAAATTTCTTTTGATGAAGATAAGCTGTGTGATAATGCGGCTCGGGTAATTGAGGCAATAAACGAAGCAAGGCCTGCCTCGGTAAAAGGAAAATTTATAACCAGCCTTTCTATTTCATCTTCAATGAATCCGGGGTTTAACTTGGTTCTCTAGAGTTTTAAGCCGTAAGTTTATAGCTTATAGTTTTATATGAAAAAACTTGGTTTGATATTTAAGGAATCGTCAGAAAACCTAATTAAGAACAGGTTTTCTAGTTCTGTTGCTATATTTATTGTAAGGTATTCAGGGGTATCTGGCCTGGAATTAAATAATTTACGCCTGAGTTTGAAGGCTGCAAAGGCTTCATTTTTTGTGGCGAAGAATAGTGTTGCCAGGCGTGCCTTAGAGGGTGTTGGAATGAGCTCTCTTCTTGAAGCAATAGAAGGGCCATCAGGGTTAGTTTTTGCAAAAGAAGATGGGTTGAGTGTTTCTAAGGTTTTATGCGATTTCTCAAAAACCCATGAACAGTTAAAAATTGAGGCTGGTTCCTTAAAGGATAAAATTTTAAAAAAAGAAGATATTGAAAGATTAGCAAAACTTCCTTCCATGGAAGTTTTAAGGGCGCAGGTTGTTGTGGCATTGAATTCGCCTTTGCAGCAGTTAGCTATGGTTTTGAACGGAGTTTTAAGAAAATTTGTTTATTGTTTGGAACAAGTGAAGAATAAGAAATTAAATTAGTATAGCGTACTTAGTACATTGCACATCGAAAGACAAAGTACGATGTGCGGAAAATGGGAGGTAAAAAATGGCTGCAAACTTACAGGAAATGATGACATCTATTGAAAGTATGACAGTTCTTGAACTTTCAGATTTGGTAAAGGCCCTTGAGGAAAAATTTGGTGTTTCCGCAAATATGCCAATGGCAGCTGTTTCAGCTGCTGGAACTGCTTCTGCTGGAGGTGCTCCTGCGCAGGAAGAAAAAACAACCTTTGCTGTGATTTTAGCGAGTGTCGGCGCTAGTAAAATCGCAGTAATAAAAGAAGTCAGGGCAATGACAAACCTTGGGTTAAAGGAAGCTAAGGATTTAGTAGATGCTGCGCCTAAGCCGGTAAAAGAAGGCGTGGCTAAAGAAGAAGCTGAAGAAATGAAGAAGAAGTTAGAAGCAGCCGGTGCGACAGTAGAGTTAAAATAAGTGAGGACACGACTTAGCGAGCGTAAGTGAAGCTAAGTCGTCTGTCCGAACTTACCCTGCACCGTATGGTGCAGGGTTAATTCGCGTATTGGTTTACTCACACTTCGTGTTCGTAAACCAAGCGTTCATTAAATAATGATTAAACGCAAGAGTTTTGCAAAAATAAAAGAGACTTTCGATATTCCTGATCTCCTAGAGGTGCAAACCGCAGCTTATGCTGAGTTTTTGCAGATGAATGTTTCTTCTCTTGAAAGAAAACGGCAAGGTCTGCAAGAGGTTTTTGAAGAGATATTTCCTATTGAGAATACGAGTCGTTCTATAAAATTAGATTTTATCAGCTATTCTTTAGGAGAGCCGAAATATAATATTATTGAATGTAAAAAGAGGGCTTTTTCCTATGCTGCGCCCCTTAAGGTTAAATTTAGATTAATTACGCCTAAGGAAGTTAAGGAGCAGGATGCTTATTTTGGCGATATGCCTTTGATGACCGAATCAGGCACGTTTATTATTAATGGCGATGAGCGTGTAGTAGTAAGCCAATTGCAGCGCTCTCCAGGAGTTTCCTTTGAGGAAGAACTGCATCCTACAGGGAAGAAGATATTTTATGGAAGAATTATTCCTTATCGCGGAGCATGGCTTGAGTTTAAATATGACCTAACAGAGACAGTCCTTGCTTATGTTGACAGGCGTAGGAATTTTCCTGCTACTCAAATTTTAAGGATATTAGGCTATTCGCAGGATCAGGATATTATCGCTGCCTTTGGCAAAGAATACCCGGAAATATCCAATACCTTAAAGAAGGATTTTACAAAAAATAAGGAAGAAGCCTGCATAGATTTTTATAGAAAAATGCGGCCGGGAGAACCAGTTACAAAAGAAACAGCACAAGAACTTTTTTTTAAGCTATTCTTTGATCCGGCAAGATACGACTTAGAAAGAGTGGGTAGATTTATCCTTAACAGAAAATTAGGGATGGATGTTCCCCTGGAAAAAAGAATTTTAGATTCCGAGACAGTTGTAAAAGTAATAGAATACCTTATTAATCTTAAAGAAGGTAAGGGCAAACTTGATGATATAGACCATCTTGGTAGCCGGCGTATTAAGACAGTGGGAGAACTTGTTCAAAATCAGGTTAGGATTGGCTTAAGCCGTGTAGAGCGTTCTATAAGGGAAAGATTAAACGTGTCAAGCGAACTTGATGCTTTAAATGTGCATTATCTGGTGAATTCAAAGCTGCTTTTTAACCAGATCCGTGATTTCTTTGGCAGAAGCCAGTTATCCCAGTTTATGGATCAGGTGAATCCTTTAGCTGAGATGACCCATAAAAGGCGCCTGAGCGCCTTAGGCCCCGGTGGCTTATCCCGCGAGCGGGCAGGTTTTGAGGTTAGAGATATCCATCCTTCACATTATGGAAGAGTCTGCCCTATTGAAACACCTGAAGGCCCGAATATCGGTTTGATTGCTTCTTTAAGTACATATGCAAAAATAAATCCTTTAGGCCTTCTTGAGACCCCATATAGAAAAGTAGAGGAAGGAAGGGTTACGAAAAAAGTTGAATATCTTAGCGCTGATATTGAGGAAGATAAGGTTATTGCGCAGGCAAACGCTTTTTTAGATGCGGAAGGTAATTTTGAGGAACGAGATGTCTCCTGCCGGCATAAGGGGGATTTTCCTAAGGTGAACCCTAAGCAGGTTGAATATATGGATGTTTCTCCCAAGCAGCTTGTTTCTGTTGCAGCTGCGCTTATTCCGTTTTTAGAGCATGATGATGCAAACCGCGCGCTTATGGGTTCAAACATGCAAAGACAGGCAGTGCCTTTAATGATTACTGAGCCTCCTATAGTAGGAACAAATATGGAAGAGCGCGTTGCGCATGATTGCGGAACGCTTGTAATTGCAGATGATTCTGGTAAAGTTACCAATGTGGATAGTTCTTCTATAGCCATCGGTAAAAAGATTTATCATCTTAAAAAATTCCTGCGCACAAATGCTGATACTTGCTTAAATCAGAGGCCGCTGATAAGGCTGGGCCAGCATGTGCAAAAAGGCGAAGTTATTGCTGATGGTATGGCTACTAAAGAAGGAGAACTTGCCTTAGGCAGGAATATATTGTGTGCATTTATGTCTTGGAAAGGATATAATTTTGAGGATGCAATTGTTGTCAGTGAAAAATTAATTAAAGAAGATGTTTTTACCTCTATTCATATAGAAGAATTTGAAATTGAGGCTGCAGAGACAAGGCTTGGGAATGAAGAGGTAACCCGCGATATACCTAATGTGAATGAGGAGGCATTGAGGAATTTAGATGCGCAGGGCATAATCCGTATCGGAGCTGAGGTGGTTTCAGGAGATATATTAGTAGGGAAAATTACCCCTAAAACTGATAGCGAGCCGTCTCCGGAAGAAAGGCTCTTGCGTGCGATATTCGGCGAAAAGGCAGGGGATGTGCGTGATACTTCTTTAGTTGTACCGCCGGGGGTAGAAGGCGTAGTTATTGATGTGCATGTATTTAGCCGTAAGGCAGGCGGTAAAAAAACCAAAGAGGAAAAGACTAAACAGCTTGCCAGCATCAGGGAAATAAAGGCTTATTATAAGCAGGAGATGGAGTTTGCCCAAGCTGAGAAAGTTATCCGTTTAAGCCAGCTTTTGAATATAGATAAGAAAAAAATCGAAAAAATAGATTTTAGTAATAATGAAGAAGCAAAAATTTTATCTACTTCTTTTGATGAGCAAATTCAGGAATTATTAGCTGAGCAGGAACAGGAGATAGAAAGGGTGAAGCGCGGAGATGAATTGCCTGCAGGGGTATTAAAAAGGGTAGTGGTTTATATTGCCACAAAACGCAGGCTTGCAGAAGGGGACAAATTGGCAGGTAGGCATGGAAATAAGGGTGTGGTTGCCAAAATTGTGCCTGAACAGGATATGCCTTATTTAGAGGATGGCACACCTGTAGAAATAGTCTTAAACCCTTTAGGTGTTCCTTCGCGTATGAATGTAGGCCAGATTCTGGAGGCGCATCTCGGGTGGGCGGCAAAAATCATGGGCATTTATGTTAGTACTCCGGTTTTTGATGGCGCTAAGGAAGAGGAGATTAAGAAGATGCTCAAAGAGGCAGGGCTGCCTGAGGATGGTAAAATTACTCTTTACGATGGACATAGCGGAGATCCTTTTGATCAAAAAGTTACTGTGGGTTATTTATATATAATGAAACTGAATCATCTTGTAGATGAAAAAATTCATGCTCGTTGTATCGGTCCTTATTCTTTAGTTACGCAGCAGCCCTTAGGCGGAAAGGCACAGTTTGGCGGCCAGAGGCTGGGCGAGATGGAAGTTTGGGCGCTTGAGGCTTATGGCGCGGCTTATACGTTGCAAGAGATGTTAACTGTAAAAAGCGATGATGTTGCTGGCAGAACTCAGGTTTATAAGAATATAGCCAGCGGCGAGCAGCGCCTGATTCATGGGACACCTGAGTCATTTAATGTATTGATAAAAGAGTTGCAGGGTTTGTGTCTTGATATTAAGGCGGAGAAGTTTAAATAATACAGATGTTGGTGAAGGGGTTTTTTGATGGTAACTAGTTAGCTAATAGGCATATTGATATGATACAGCAGACATTTGAAAAAATTACTATAAAAATTGCTTCTCCCCAGGTGGTAAAGTCCTGGTCAAAGGGAGAGGTAAAAAAAGCAGAGACCATAAATTACCGTTCTCTAAAACCTGAAAAAGACGGTTTATTTTGCGAAAAGATTTTTGGCCCTGTGCGTGATTGGGAGTGTAATTGCGGGAAATATAAAGGTGAAAAATTTAAAGGCATAGTTTGTGACCGCTGCGGTGTAACTATTGAGCGTTCTTCTGTTAGGCGTGAACGTTTGGGCCATATTGAATTGGCCTCTCCTGTTACGCATATCTGGTTTTTTAAAGCAGTGCCGAGCCGCATAGCTGCTTTGCTTGATATTGGTTTAAGGAATTTAGAAAAGATAATTTATTATGAAGAATATGTAGTTATTGATCCGGGCTCTACGCCGCTAAAAAGAAAAGATCTTTTAAATGAAGAAAAATATCAAGAGGCATTAAGCAGGTATGGCGCAAACACCTTTAAGGTGAAGATTGGCGCAGAGGCAGTCAAGGAACTCCTAAAAGATGTGGACATGGAGGCATTGTGCCGTAAATTACGCCGCGACTCTGAGAAAACAAAGGATGCATTGAATAATCGCAAGATTATAAAAGCCTTAAAAGCCACGGAAGATTTTAAGAAATCAGGAAATAAGCCAGAATGGATGGTTTTGGATATTTTGCCGATTATTCCTCCTGATTTGAGGCCTCTGGTTGCCCTTGACGGAGGGAGGTTTGCCACATCTGATCTTAATGACCTTTATCGCCGAGTTATTAATCGGAATAACCGCTTAAAGAAACTTATTGATTTGAGCGCCCCTGAGGTGATTATACGTAATGAAAAAAGGATGCTTCAAGAGGCAGTGGACGCGTTATTAGATAATGGCAGGCATGGCAAGCCTGTTTTAGGCGCGAATAATAGGCCGTTAAAGTCCCTTTCTGATATGCTTAAAGGAAAACAGGGCAGATTTAGGCAGAATCTTTTAGGGAAACGCGTAGATTATTCAGGCCGTTCAGTAATTGTGGTAGGCCCTCAGCTTAAGCTTCATGAATGCGGCCTCCCCAAACAGATGGCCTTGGAATTATTTGAGCCTTTCATTATAAAGAAATTAAGAGAGAGGGGTTTTGTGCATACCTTAAAAGGCGCACGCAGGATGGTTGAACGCGGAAAGATTGAGGTTTGGGATATTTTAGATGAGGTAATCAATGATCATCCTGTTTTGTTGAACCGCGCGCCGACCTTGCATCGTCTAGGCATTCAGGCATTTCAGCCCGTTTTAATAGAAGGGAAATCCATAAAGATACATCCTCTGGTTTGCACTGCCTTTAACGCGGATTTTGACGGCGACCAGATGGCAGTGCATGTGCCGCTATCCTTAGAATCGCAAATAGAAGCAAAGGTTTTAATGCTTTCTACAAATAATATATTTTCTTCTGCTGATGGAAGGCCTGTCCTTGCGCCTACGCAGGACATGGTTTTAGGTGTTTATTATCTGACCAAAGAAAAGCCCGGCTCAAAGGGGCAGGATATAAGCTTTGCTGATTTTGATGAGGTTATAGTGGCTTATAATGATATGATAGTTGGCCTGCATGCCAGGATAAAATTAAGAGTAGACAGGGTATTTGATTGGGAAGAAAAAAGGGTTGTGGACGGAAAACAAATTATTACGACTACCACAGGCAAGGTGTTATTTAATCAGATATTGCCATTAGAATTCGGCTATGTTAATAAAGAGCTTAATAAGAATGCTATAAATGAGATTGTATCTGAAAATTACAAACGATTCGGCCACGCCAGGACCTGCCAGCTGCTGGATGATATTAAGCGCTTAGGGTTTGAAATGGCGACTGTTGGCGGGATGTCTATAGGTATTGATGATCTTCAGATACCAGAAGAAAAAGAAGGTATTATTAATGGCTCAAGGGAAGAGGTACTAAAAGTCGAGGAGCAGTACCGTAAAGGCATAATTACCAATAGTGAGCGCAAGGCTAAGATTATTGATATTTGGACGCATACTACAGATAAAGTTTCGGATTTATTGTTTAAGCATATGGATTCTTTTAATCCTATATTTATGATGGCAGATTCAGGTGCGCGCGGCTCAAGGCTGCAAATTAGGCAGTTGGCAGGTATGCGCGGGCTTATGGCAAAGCCTTCAGGCGAGATTATTGAAAACCCTATTACGGCAAATTTTAGGGAAGGATTAAATGTCCTGGAGTATTTTATTTCAACTCACGGCGCCCGTAAAGGCCTTGCTGATACTGCGCTTAAGACTGCAGACGCAGGATATTTAACAAGAAGATTGGTGGATGTTGCCCAGGAGGTAATTATCAGTGAAGATGATTGCGGTACACTCAACGGCATTACGATATCTGCCATTATTGAAGGTGATGAGGTTGTGGTAAGTTTAGAAGATCGCATTGTGGGTAGAGTTGCCTTGGATAATATCGTAGATATAATTACTGATGAGGTTATTATAGAGGTTGGCTCAGAAATTACCACAGAACAAGCGGATAAATTAAAAAAGTTAGGGATTGAAAAAATACGTATCCGTAGCGTTCTTACCTGCGAGTCAGTCAGGGGCGTTTGCAGTAAATGTTACGGCAAGAATCTTTCTACAGGAAGGCTTGTTGAAAAGGGAGAGGCAGTGGGGATTATTGCCGCGCAAAGTATCGGGGAACCGGGTACGCAGCTTACTATGAGGACTTTTCATATCGGCGGTACTGCATCCAGAATCGTTGCGCAGTCTTTTATAAAAGCCAAAAATAAGGGTATAGTTAAATACCATAGTTTAAGAGTAGCTCCTAAAAATAAAGAGTTTGTTGTTTTAAATAGGAATGGTTCAATAAGCATAAATGATAAACAAGGTAGAGAGTTAGAGCGTTATGCTCTTTCACAGGGTTTCTTTATTAGTGTGGCAGAAGATGCTGTTGTAACAGAGGGAACGGCATTTGTGCGTTGGGATCCTTATACTTTGCCGATTCTAACCGAGGTTTCCGGACAGGTTAAATTTGAGGATTTGCGTGAGGGTATTACAATAAAAGAGGAGCTGAATCCGGTTACAAAATTAACCGAACGTATAGCAGTGGAACATAAAACAGGATATCATCCGCAAATATTAATTCTGGATGAGGCAGGAGAAGTTTTGGGTATTTATCCTATATCAGTAGGGGCGCATATTTTAGTAAAGGATGGGCAAGGCGTGTTTGCAGGCGATCTCTTAGCAAAGATACCGCGTTTAGTAGTAAAAACCAGGGATATTACCGGCGGCCTTCCGCGCGTGGCAGAGCTTTTTGAGGCGAGAAAGCCTAAAGACCCTGCTATAATAAGTGAAATAGACGGTTTTGTGGAATTTGGTGAAACAAAAAAAGCCCAGCGTGTAATTATTATTAAGTCTACCACAGGTATGCGAAGAGAATATGTTATCCCCCATGGAAAACACCCTAATGTTTATAAGGGGGACAGGGTTAACGTTGGCCAGCAGCTTATTGATGGGCCTGTAGTTTTGCAGGATATTTTACGTGTTTCCGGGGACAAGGTTTTGCAGGAGTATTTAGTTAATGAGGTCCAGGAGGTTTACAGACTTCAGGGTGTGCGTATAAATGATAAACATATTGAACTGATTATCCGGCAGATGTTAAAGAAGGTAAGAATAGAAGATCCCGGGGACACAGAATTTTTAAGTACTCAGCAGGTGGATAAATGGAACTTTCAGAGAGAAAACTCTCGCATGATAAAGAACAACAAGAGGCCTGCTGTGGCTACGCCGCTATTGTTGGGCATAACCAAGGCTTCCTTGGCTACGGAAAGTTTTATTTCAGCGGCAAGCTTCCAGGAAACAACGCGTGTTTTAACTGAAGCAGCTGCTTCAGGCAAACAGGATGAACTTTTTGGTTTAAAGGAAAATGTTATTGTAGGCCATCTTATACCTGCGGGAACCGGTTTTAGCGCTCATCAGAATATAGAGATGGTTAAGGTAAAAGAATAGTTAAAGCGAAGCGAGGATAAATGCCGACAATTATGCAATTAATTAGATTTGGCAGAAGATTAAAAAAGAAAAAGACAAAATCGCCAGCATTAAAGGTTTGTCCTCAGAGGAGAGGCGTGTGTTTACAGGTGCGTACTATGACCCCGAAGAAGCCGAATTCTGCTTTGAGAAAAATCGCCAGGGTCAGGCTTACTACAGGTATAGAGGCTACTTGTTATATACCGGGAGAAGGCCATAACCTGCAAGAGCATTCCATAGTTTTAGTAAGGGGTGGCCGCGTAAAAGATTTACCCGGGGTGCGGTATCATATTGTTAGAGGCACTCTGGATACAGTAGGGGTGAATCAGCGTAGAAAATCACGCTCTAAATACGGAGCAAAGAGGCCGAAGTAGTTTAGTGAGCCGGTTAGCCGGTGTGCCGGTTAACCGGTTAACTGGCTAACCGGCTCACCAATTAACCAATTAACCGGCTAACCGGCTAACCGGCACACCGGCATACCAAACCATGAGAAGACGAAAAGCGCAGGAAAAAGAAATTTTAGTAGATCCAAAATATAGTAGTAAGCTTGTAGCAAAATTTATTAACATGGTGATGTTGGACGGAAAAAAATCTATTGCCGAAGAAATGGTTTATGGCAGTTTTGAAATAGTGAAGAAGCAGCTTAATGAGCCGGACATATTAAAGATTTTTCATAAAGCCCTGGATAATGTTCGGCCCAGGCTTGAGGTAAAACCCAGGCGTGTTGGCGGGGCAACTTATCAGATTCCGATTGAAGTGAGGCAGGAGCGCGGTTCAGCCATGTCTTTACGTTGGATCAGGGATTTTGCCAGGGCAAAAAAAGGTAAGTCTATGAAAGAAAAACTTGCTGATGAACTTATAGTAGCTTATAAAGGCGAAGGTTCAGCCATAAAAAAGAGAGATGATACGCATAAGATGGCTGAGGCTAATAAGGCATTCGCGCATTTTAGGTGGTAGGAAGAGGTTAGCCGGTGAACTGGCAAACCGGCACACCGACAAACAGGCTAACCGGTAAACTGGCATACCGGCAAACTAAAAAATGAGAAAGATACCTTTAGATAAAATACGAAATATTGGCGTAATAGCGCATATAGATGCGGGTAAGACCACAACTTCTGAGCGCATGCTTTATTACACAGGAAAGACTCATAAGATTGGCGAAGTAGACGAAGGAACTACAACCATGGATTGGATGGTGCAAGAGCAGGAGAGAGGCATTACTATCACTGCTGCTGCTATATCATGTACGTGGAAGAGTTTTCATATTAATTTTATTGATACTCCGGGACATGTGGATTTTACGGTTGAAGTAGAGAGGTCGCTAAAGGTTTTAGATGGGGCAGTGGTAGTATTTTGCGGGGTAGGGGGAGTTGAGCCTCAATCAGAAACAGTTTGGCGTCAGGCTGACCGTTATAATGTGCCTAGAATTGCTTTTGTGAATAAAATGGATAGAACAGGGGGCAATTTCTATGCGGTAGTTGAGGAGATGGAGAAAAAATTAGGGGCTCATTGCGCCGCTATTTATTTGCCTTATGGTAAAGAGGCGGAATTCAAAGGTGTTATCAATTTAATAGATGAGAAATTAATAATTTATAAAGATGAATTTGGTTTGGTTATGGAAGATAGAGAATTGCCTTCTGATGTTTTATCCGATACTGAGAAATACCGCAATATCTTAATTGAAAAATTGGCAGAGGTTGATGATAAAATTATGGAGGATTATCTTCACGGGAAAAAGATTAGCGCTATCGCGATAAAAGAAGCAATAAGGAAGGCGGTTATTGGTAATAAATTTATTCCGGTTCTTTGCGGGAGTTCGTTAAAAAATAAATGCGTACAATTGTTGTTGGATGCGGTATGTGATTATTTGCCTTCTCCGATAGATGTGCCGTCAGTAAAAGGCACTAATCCGCAAACCTCTGATTTTGAAGAAATCACTGCTTCTGATGAGGCCCCTTTTTGCGCGCTGTGTTTTAAGATAGCAACTGATCCTTATGTGGGAAAAATTTATTATATAAGGGTTTATGCAGGGTCTTTATCTACCGGGGAATATGTGTATAATTCAACAAGGCGAGAGAGAGAGCGTGTGGCTAAAATAGTAAAGATGCACGCCAATAGGCAGGAGATTATTGACAGTATTTCTACCGGAGAGATTGCTGCTTGTGTAGGATTAAGGGAAACGAAAACAGGCGATACCTTATGTAATGAAAAATCGCAGATTTTGATTGAAGCAATGCGTTTTCCTGAACCGGTAATTCAACAGGCGATTGAACCAAAATCAAAAGATGCCCAGGAAAAACTGGGTTTTGCTTTGCATAAATTAGAAGAGGAGGATCCGTCTTTTCGCGTGCTATATAATCAGGAAACAGGCCAGACGCTGATTGCCGGAATGGGCCAGCTGCATCTGGAAATAATTATTGATAGAATTTTGCGCGAGTTTAATGTTGAGGCAGGCGTAGGCAGCCCGCAGGTAGCATACAGGGAAACAATTACAAAGAAGATTTCTTGCACAGGTAAATTTATTCAGCAGTCAGGCGGCCGCGGCCAATACGGGCATGTTGTCTTAGAAATGCAGCCTCAGGAGATTCCGGGAAGCGGTATTGTTTTTGAAGATAAAATAAAAAGCGGCGCTATACCCAGAGAGTTTATTTCGTCAGTAAAAGCGGGAATTATGGGGTCTTCGAAAAGCGGGTATTTAGCGGGTTATCCTGTTACGGATATTTTGGTTACGCTCGTAGACGGTTCTTATCATGAGGTTGATTCATCGGAAATGGCTTTTAAGATGGCCGGTTCAATTGCTTTTGGTGATGGTTTGAAAAAAGGCGGTTCTATATTGCTTGAGCCGATTATGGATATAGAAGTTACTGTGCCGGAAGATTATATGGGGCAGGTAATTGGGGATTTAAGTTCAAAGCGCGCGAAGATTGTTTCTCTATCTCAGCGGGTTAATTTGCGGATTATCAGAGCAAATGTTCCTCTTGCTGAGATGTTTAATTATGCCACAACATTAAGATCCTTGACACAAGGCCGTGCAACGTATATAATGGAACCTTTATGTTACATTGAGGCGCCTTCACATATAACAGAAAAGATAAAGATGGGTTTTGCTGCGACGGGCACAAGCGTAAGAAAGAGTTTTTAAGTAGATTAAAAGGCAGATTACAGAGATTGAAAACAGGGCCATTTAAATTTAATTAATAAAATGGTTTAATCGCTATAATCTTTATTAATCTTAAGCAATCAGGTATAATCCCTGAATTTATACCTGATTATACCAGGAGGTGTTTATGGCTAAAGAAAAATTTGTAAGAACGAAACCGCATGTAAATATCGGAACCATTGGCCATATTGATCATGGAAAGACCAGCTTAACTTCGGCTATTACATTGGTATTATCAAAACTGGGAAGGGCGCAATTTAAAGCATACGCTGATATTGCTAAGGGCGGCGCAGTAAGAGATGAAACAAAGATATTAACTATTTCAGTTGCCCATGTTGAATATGAAACTGAGAGTCGTCATTACGCGCATATTGACTGTCCAGGGCATGCTGATTATATTAAAAACATGATTACCGGAGCCGCGCAGATGGATGGCGCAATATTGGTTGTTTCCGCTGTAGATGGCCCAATGCCTCAGACAAGGGAACATATTCTTTTAGCGAGGCAGGTTAATGTTCCACACATAGTTGTATTTTTAAATAAAGTGGATATAGTTTCTGATCCGGAATTGATTGATTTGGTTGAAATGGAGGTAAGGGATCTCTTGACAAAATACGGTTTCCCCGGAGATAAAACGCCTATAATCAGAGGCAGCGCTATGAAGGCATTACAGGCAAGCGGGGATCCTAATAATGCGGATTGTAAACCTATACTTGATCTGGTGAAGGCCTGCGATGAATTTATCCCTATTCCTGTTAGGGAGACGGATAAACCGCTGCTTATGGCCGTGGAGGATGTTTTCAGTATTGAAGGCAGGGGGACTGTCGGCACAGGAAGGATTGAGCGCGGCAAGGTTAAGATAAATGATGAAGTTGAGTTGGTAGGCCTAAGGCCGGAAGTAAAGAAAACAGTTGTTACCGGAATTGAAATGTTTAGAAAGATTATGGAAGAGGGACAGGCAGGGGACAATGTGGGCCTGCTTCTAAGAGGCGTTGAGAAAAATGATATAGAGCGTGGCATGGTTCTTGCAGCGCCTAAATCTATTACGCCGCATACGAAATTTAAAGCAGAGATTTATATTCTTACTAAAGAGGAAGGCGGGAGACACACACCATTTTTTAAAGGTTACAGGCCGCAGTTCTATTTTCGTACCACTGATGTTACTGGGGCTGTAACACTGCCTTCCGGCGTAGAGATGGTTATGCCGGGCGATAATATAAACTTGGAAGTTGAGCTGATTATACCTATTGCTATGGAAAAGGAATCACGTTTTGCGATTCGTGAAGGCGGCCGTACTGTTGGCGCGGGTGTGGTTACGGAGGTAATAGTTTAAGAGCAGTCATTCGTATTTCGTACATCGCACATCGTACTTAGTACTTCGTTTTCCGATGTACGATGTATGAAGTACTAAGTACGAATAACGAACTAAGAATAACTAACGACAAATGCAGAAGATACGTATTAAACTAAAAGCATACGATCATCGTCTTTTGGATCAGGCGGTGAAAGAGATAGTAGAGACTGTAAAGCGCACAGGAGCTGCAATATCCGGGCCAGTGCCTCTTCCTACTAAAAGGGAGATTTATACGGTTTTACGTTCTCCGATAGTTGATAAGAAGTCGCGTGAGCAGTTTGATTTATCTATTCATAAGCGTCTTATCGAAATATTTGATCCGTCAGCTAAGACAGTAGATTCATTAAGAAAACTGAATCTGCCTGCTGGGGTAGATGTGGAGATAAAATGATTGGCCGGGATTTTTTTTCAGGCCAATCATCTTGAGGAGCACATTCGCTTCGCTCAAGATATAAACTTTGCAACGAAGGATCGTTAAAGATAATGACAGGGATATTAGGCAAAAAAATAGGGATGACGCAGATTTTTGATGAAAATGGCAAGTTTGTTGGTGTTACTGCTATTTTAGCCGGGCCATGTCCGGTTTTGGCGATAAAAGAAAAAGCCGTGCAGATAGGATTTGATGCGGCGAAAGAAAACCGCCTAAAAAAACCTCTGCTTAGTTATTTTAAGAAAAGAAACATTTCTCCCTGCAAGGTAATTAAGGAGTTCTCTAAAGATGCCGGTAAGGAATATAAGATTGGCGAAGAGCTTAAGGTAGATATGTTTAAGCCGGGAGATTATGTGGATGTTAGAGGAACTTCAAAGGGGAAGGGGTTTCAGGGAGGGATGAAGCGCTGGCATTGGGCTGGCGGCCCTGGAACACACGGTTCCACATCTCATCGCAGGGTTGGTTCTATTGGTTCAAGTACTACTCCTGGCAGGGTTTGGAAAGGGCATCATATGCCGGGGCATATGGGTTCGCAAAATAAAACTCTGCAAAATCTGCAAATTGTAAAAGTTGATGTTCAAAATAATTTATTAGTGGTAAAAGGCGCTGTGCCGGGCTGTAAGAATAGTTATTTGGTCATTAAAAGGGCAAAGAAAAAAAATAAATAGTTAATAAGGAAGAAATAAGTAATGAACACATTCACATTACCCATATATAACATAGAAGGCAAAGAAGTGGATACGCTGGAATTGGATAGTGCGGTTTTTGACGGCATAGTTAATGAGGCTGCTGTATATCAGGCAATCTTAGAATACCGCGCTAATCAGAGAAAGGGTTTGGCTTCCACTAAGACACGGGGAGAGGTTTCAGGCGGAGGCCGCAAACCTTGGCGCCAGAAAGGAACTGGCCGCGCAAGGGTTGGTTCTACGCGCTCACCTTTATGGCGTCACGGAGGCGTGGTATTTGGGCCTCATAAGCGGGATTTTTCGTATAAATTACCCCAGAAGATTAAAACTCTAGCTTTGAAATCCAGCCTTAATGCCAGGGTTAAACAAGGCAATGTTTTTGTCCTGGATGAATTTAGGTTAGAAAACGCAAAGACAAAAGAAGCAGTAAAAATATTTTTTAATCTAAAGATGATTCCCAAGAAAGGAACAAAACCTCGCAGCCTTTTGTTTTTACTTGACAAACTAGATAATAAATTAAAATTGGCTTTGCGTAATATTGGATTTTTAAGTGTAAATTTGGCAAAGAATACAAATGTCTACGAGGTAATGAGTAATCAGAGGTTGATTATAACTAAGAGCGGTTTGGAGGAGCTAACAAATAGGCTAGGAGATAAAAAGTTAGCTTCTTAACTTATTCGCGCATTCGCTTTGTGTAAGACATAAACTCCGGGTGAGGGAAATGGATATAATTAAGGCTTTAATACGTACAGAAAAAACAACTTTACATGAACCGCAAAGGAAATATTTATTTATGGTGAGGAATTCCTCTAACAAGATTCAGATAAAACAGGCTGTAGAACAAATATATAAAGTAAAGGTTGAGGATGTAAATACATTTATTTCTAGAGGTAAGTTAAAAAGGGTTAGGCATCAGTTAGGGAAAACCCCGGATACTAAAAAGGCGATAGTAACTTTAAAAGAAGGACAAAAAATAGAAGCAGTATAGATTATTCTGCTAAGCAAAACTAATAGAACCATTAGTTTTGCTTCGTAGGAATATTCTCGTTGGAATAATTCCTCCGAAGCAAAAGTACCGTTTCTATTGTTTTTGCGAAGGAGAATAGTTAAAAATATGCCACTTAAAATTTATAAACCAACAACTGCATCAAGGCGCTGGATGACCGGCAGCGATTTTTCAGAAATCACGAAGAGTGAACCTGAAAAATCTTTGATCCGGCCGCTTAAGAAAACCGGCGGCAGGAATACTTATGGCCGTATAACTGTAAGGCATCGCGGCGGCGGCCATAAGAGAATGCTGCGTATTATAGATTTTAAAAGGGATTTATTTGATATAGCCGGCAAGGTTATTGCTATTGAGTATGATCCGAATCGTTCCGCGAGAATCGCCTTGATTGAATACCCTGACAAAATAAGGCGTTATATTCTTGCGCCAGTAGGTTTAAAAATAGGCGATGAGGTAATTTCGTCTCAACAAAAAGAATTTGAGCCTAAAATAGGCAATTGTCTGCTTCTGCGTTATATGCCATCAGGCACTTTGGTTCATAATGTGGAATTAAATAAGGGCTCAGGCGGTCAGATAGTAAGGAGCGCAGGTTCCAGCGCGCAAATTATGGCTAAGGAAGGCAAATATGCTCATATGAGGCTTCCGTCAGGAGAGGTGAGGTTGATAAATTTGGATTGCCGCGCAACTATAGGCCAGGTAGGCAATATTGAACATGAGGCAATAAGCATTGGAAAAGCAGGCAGGTCTCGCTGGCTGGGTATAAAACCGACTGTCCGAGGCTTGGCAATGAATCCGGTAGATCATCCGCACGGCGGAGGCGAAGGAAAATCAGGGCAGGGTAATCCGCATCCTGTTACTCCTTGGGGACAACCGACAAAAGGTTATAGGACAAGAAATCGAAAGAGGTATTCAAATAAGTTTGTATTAAAAAGAAGGAAATAGTTATTCTGCTACGCAAAACTAATAGAACCATAGCAAAAGCACCGTTTCTATTGCTTTTGCGAAGGAGAATAACAGGAGAAAAAATGCCCAGATCACTTAAAAAAGGCCCTTACGTGGAAGAGAGTTTATTAAGAAAGGTTGGAAAAATACGCGCAGATGGAATGCGTCAGGCCATAAAAACATGGTCGAGACGTTCCACTATAATACCTGAATTTGTAGGTTTGACTTTTGCGGTTTATGACGGCAGGAAACATGTGCCTGTTTTTGTCACTGAAAATATGGTAGGGCATAAATTAGGAGAATTTTCACCTACACGTATTTTTAGGAAACATGGCGGCGTAAAAGCCAAGAAAGCAGCAGAGAAGACATAGCCTGAAAATTAATATGATAGCTAAAGCAGAACAAAAATTTGTAAGGATTTCAAGCCCAAAGATAAGGCAGGTTATGGATTTAATTCGATTTAAGGATGTCCTGACTGCGCAGGCCATACTTAACAACCTGAATAAAAGGCCTAAGGAATATCTTATAAAGATACTAAAGTCCGCAATTAGCAATGCGAAGAATAAAGGTTTTGATTCCCGACAGCTTTATGTGTCGAAGATAATATGTAATATCGGCCCTACATGGAAAAGATTTAAAGCTGCTGCGTTTGGCAGGGCAGCGCCAATAAAAAAGAGGACATCGCATATCAGGATAGAGTTGGACTTAAAGGCAGAGTGAAGAATTAAGAGTTAAGAGGGAAGAAAAAAAAGAAAAAAAAGAAAAAAGAAAAAGAAAAAGAA
>JASEHM010000002.1:0-7476 GCA_030018895.1 Candidatus Omnitrophota bacterium | reverse complement strand
CTATTTTTTACTTTCGAGCCAAGTGAGGAAAAATGGGACAAAAAGTTCATCCGTTTATATTAAGAATAGGTATTATTCGGACATGGCATAGCCGTTGGTTTGCAAGGCGTCAGGATTACGCAAAATTTATCCTTCAGGATTACAAAATTAGAAAATTTGTTAAGGCGAGATTTAAGCAGGCGGCAATATCCAAAATCATTATAGAGCGATTGGCTGAGAAGATAAAAATTCGTATATTTTCGGCCAGGCCAGGCCTTATTATCGGCAGGCATGGCGCTGATATAGAGCGTTTGCGCGAAGACTTAAATACTATAACAAAAAGCGGAATTTCTATTGACATAGAGGAAATAAAAAATCCATCAATTGATGCGCAATTAGTAGGGGAAAATATTTCTTTTCAGATAGAAAAAAGGATTGCTTTTCGCAGAGCAGTAAAACGCGCGATAGAACAAACAATGAATGCAGGGGCAAAAGGAATAAGGGTATGCTGCGCAGGCCGTTTAAACGGCGCAGAGATGTCGCGCACTGAGACCTATAAGCAGGGAAAAGTTCCTCTTCAAACTTTGCGTGCTGATATTGATTATGGTTTTGCTGAAGCCTTAACTACGTATGGTTTGATTGGGGTGAAGGTCTGGATTTATAAGGGGGATGTGTTTACTAAAAAGATAACTGCGAAAATAGATGAAAAGATACCAGTAGAGAGCGGAGCGAGAAAAGATGGCATTAATGCCTAAAAGGGTTAAATATCGTAATTTACAAAGAGGCACGCGGCGCGGAATAGCTACTACCGGATGCAATTTGGCTTTTGGCGAATTCGGCCTTAAGGTTTTAGAGAACGGATGGCTTAAGAATACCCAGATTGAAGCAGTGCGCGTAATTTTAGCAAGGCAGCTGCATAAAGGCGGAAAGCTTTGGATTCGGATTTTTCCGGATAAACCTATTACCAAAAAGCCCGCGGAAGTGCGTATGGGAAAAGGAAAGGGAGAGCTGGATTATTGGGTTGCGGTTATAAAAAGAGGCCGTATTTTGTTTGAGTTAGGCGGCGTGCCTGAGGAATACGCAAAGCGTTGTTTTAGGCTTGCCGCGTATAAACTCCCATTTAAAGTAAAATTTGTAACTCGTCAACATAGGTAACACGAATTATCACGAATAAAGAATTGAATTACCACGAATAAATATGAAGATTAGCGAATTACGCAATTTGAGCAGGGAAGAGTTAATGCAAAAAGAAAAGGTTCTTAAAGAAGAACTTTTTAAGTTGAATTTGCAGCGTTACACAGGAACAGTAGAGAAGCCGCATATGTTTTCTTTGGTTAAAAAGGATATTGCGCGGGTGGAGACTATTTTGAACGAAAAGAAAAACACGAATTAACACGAATAAAGAATCGAATTGCCACGAATAGATACGAAATAAATTTGTGGAAATTCGATAAGAATTCGTGTAAATTCGTGATTAAAAAAATGGGAAAAAGAAAAGAGTTTATAGGCATAGTAATTAGCGACAAGATGCAAAAAACCGTAATTGTTAGGACAATGCGCCTTACTAAGCACCAGAAATACAGCAAGACCATTAAAAAATACGTTAAATTTAAGACTCACGATGAAAGCGGAATTGCCAAGACAGGTGATACTGTAAGAATAGAAGAAACAAGGCCATTGTCAAAGGATAAGCATTTTCGTGTTGTTGAAGTTATCAAAAAAGCGCAAACTGTTGAAAAACAAAGCAGGGAGTTAGAGAAATGATTCAGATACGCACTATACTAGATGTAGCTGATAATACCGGAGCTAAGATTGCCTCATTTATCGGTGTTTTGGGCCGCATGGATATGCTTCACGCTGAATTAGGAGATATTATAAATGTGAACGTTAAGGAATCTTCTCCTGGAGCGGTTATAAAGAAAGGGGAGGTTGCTAAGGCAGTTATTGTCAGGACAAAAAAAGCTATTAAGCGTCAGGATGGTTCGGTATTGAGGTTTGATCGCAATGCCATTGTGTTTATAGATGCGCAATTAAACCCCAGAGGTACGCGTATTTTTGGCCCGATTGCGCGTGAATTAAGGGATAAGAATTTTACAAAAATTATATCATTGGCTCCAGAGGTCATATAAGCGCCAGACATAATAATTGGTAACAGTTCAGCGTTCAGAAGTAAATCAGGGCGTCATTCCCGCGCAAGCGGGAATCCAGAGAGGGTATGACAGAATGGATGCCCGTTTTCACGGGCATGACAAAAACGGGAAACGAGAACTTCCGGAAGCTGAACTGTTACAATAATTGTCTGTTCATTAAATGTTAAAGATAAGAAAAGGTGATTTAGTTCAGGTAATTAAAGGTAAGGACAGGGGAAAATCCGGAAAGGTTCTTAGAACACTGCTTTCGGATAGGCGTGTTATTGTTGAGGGTGTAAATTTAGTTAAAAAACATAAGCGTCAGACACGACAGGATCAAAAAGGCGGGATTGTATCTATTGAGTCACCGATAAGCATAGCAAATCTTATGTTTTTTTGTAAGCGTTGCAATAAGCCTGTGCGTTTAGGATTTATGATTTCAAAAGATAACACAAAGTCAAGAATTTGCAAGAGCTGTAAAGAAACCGTATAAGATAAAATTAAAAATTAAAAGCTATAAAAATGGTTCCCAGACTTCTAGAAAAATATAGAAACGAAATAGTTCCCCATATGATGCAGGCCTTTGGCTTAAAAAATAGGCTTGCCGTTCCTAGAATAGAGAAGGTTGTAATAAATTTTGGCGTTGGCGAGGCCCTTACAGATGTTAAGGTTTTAGAAAAATCAATGGAGGAGCTGGGTTTAATAACCGGGCAGAAGCCGGTAATGAGGAGAAGCAAGAAAGCTATCTCAAATTTTAAGCTTAAAGAAGGCGCTCCTGTTGGCTGTAAGGTTACTTTAAGAAGAGCAATGATGTATGAGTTTATGGATAGGTTTATAAATGTCACGTTGTCGCGTATCCGTGATTTCAGGGGTGTTTCTCGAGATTCTTTTGATAATGCGTTTAATTATACCATGGGATTAACAGAACAGGGGATATTTCCTGAAATAGATTATGATAGAATAACACGGCCGCAGGGTATGGACGTTACGTTTGTAATTAAAAATGCCAGGACAAAAGAAGAATCCATGGAATTATTGAGGCAGTTTGGTATGCCATTCAAAGAGATGAAGGAGTAATGTGGCTAAGAATTCGCAATTAGCAAGATGGAAGAGGCCTCCTAAATTTTCAGCCCGTAAATATAATCGTTGTTCTATTTGCGGAAGATCCGGCGGCTACTTAAGAAGATTTCAACTCTGCCGCATGTGTTTCAGGGAATTAGCGTGGCAGGGTTTGATACCGGGGGTAAAGAAGGCGAGTTGGTAGCTTAATATAGTCGTTAGTATCTCGTCGTTCGTCGTTCGTATATCGTATTTCAAGGGCATAACGACTATTAACTTAATTAGGAGTGAAGCGAGGGAAATATGTCAAGAACAGATTTGATAGCTGATGCGTTTACGATTATACGTAATGCCATAATGGCAAAAAAAGATACTGTGGATATTCCGGCCTCAGGTATTTTAGGCGCTATTTTAGAAATATTAAAAAAAGAAAATTATATTGAAAATTTTAAATTAATAGAAGACTCTAAGCAGGGGAGGATTAAGGTTTATTTAAAATACATTCACGATAAACCGGCGATAAAAAATTTAAAAAGAATATCTAAGTCAAGTACGCGTATTTATGTAAAAGCCGATAAGGTGCCTTTGGTTTTACGCGGAAGAGGCATGGCTATAATTACTACTTCTAAGGGGATTCTAACGGATAGAGAGGCACGTGAATTAAATACTGGCGGAGAAGTTATTGCCTACGTGTGGTAAACGAGGCCACGACTTAGCGAGACTAAGTCGTCTGGTCGAACTTACCCTGCACCATGCGGTGCAAGGTTAATTCGCGCATTGGTTTACTCACACTTCGTGTTCGTAAATCAAGCGCTCATTAAATATGTCAAGAATAGGAAAAAAACCCATAACCATACCAAAAGAAGTAAAAGTTGAAATTAAAGACGGTTCTATATTTGTAGAGGGGCCTAAGGGTAAGCTTAATACGGCTTTGCATAGCCATATTACTTTGGAAGCGAAAGATGGCCAGGCTTTTGTTAAGCGCAGAGATGATACAAAATTAGACAAATCTCTTCATGGCCTTTACCGCGCCCTTGTTATTAATATGATTAAAGGGGTTACAGAAGGATACTCAAAAGAGCTTGAAATTATTGGGGTTGGATATAAGGCGGGAGTTCAGGGTAATGTTTTGAATATGCATTTAGGTTTTTCCCATTCTGTAAATTTTCCGATTCCTGAAGGTATTAAAATAGAAACGCCAAAGCCAACGCATATTGTGGTAAGGGGTATTGATAAACAAAAAGTAGGCGAAATCTCCTATGAAATACGCGCAATTCGGCCTCCTGAGCCGTATAAGGGTAAGGGGATTCGTTTTGTCGGCGAATACATAAAGAAAAAGGTGGGTAAGGCGCAGGCAACTACTAAATAGTTCCCACTGAAAAACCGTGGAAACTAAGTTAACACTGGCTTTTCAGTGTTAACTAAATAGAGTAGAGAGCAGTAAAGCGAGGGAAAAGTGCTTAAGAAAGAATTAATAAGGCTAAAAAGGCATAAGACAATAAGGTTAAAAATATACGGAACCGCATTAAGGCCGCGTTTGGTTGTGCGTAGAAGCCTCAAAAATCTTTCTGCCGCGCTTATAAATGATGCCCAGAATAAAACCTTGGTTTCCTTATCTACTAATGATAAAGAAATAAAACAAAAAGTTCCTTCAGGTGGTAATGTTAATGCAGCGCAGTTTTTAGGCGAGATGTTTGTCTTGAGAGCAAAAGAAAAAAATATTACAAAGATTTTATTTGATCGCGCCGGCTATCTGTATCACGGAAGAATAAAGGCATTTGCGGATGCAGTCAGAAAAGGGGGGGTAGAGTTTTAATGCGAGAACTTAATATTGAGCAGCAATCGGAAATAATAGAAAAGGTAATTACGATTAATCGTGTAACAAAGGTAACTAAAGGCGGTAAAAAATTGCATTTTAGCGCTTTGGTGGTAGTGGGTGACACAAAAGGCAGGGTGGGTTTTGCGCAGGAAAAGGCAAATGAAGTTGCTGATGCAATACGCAAGGCTTTGTCTAAAGGAAAAAAAAGCCTAATTAAGATATCTCTTGAGGGGTCAACAATTCCGCATGAGATAATAGGTAGATTTGGCGCGGCGGCAGTTCTCTTAAAACCTGCCTCAGAAGGAACAGGCATAATTGCTGCTGGGCCTGTAAGGGCGATATGCGAAGCCGCAGGGATTAAGGACATTTTGACTAAATGCCTTAAGTCTAATAATCCTGTAAATGTTATTAAGGCTACGGTAAAAGGGTTGCAGGAGCTAAAGGTATAAATTTACATTGGGCAGGTAGAGGTAAATGGATAAAATAACAAGCTTGAGGTATAAATAAAATATGGAGAAGTCAGAAGGCAAGTTTGGTTTGCATAATCTAACATGCCCGGCTGGGGCACATAAAAAGAAGAAACTCCTGGGCAGAGGCCCTAGTTCTGGACACGGTAAAACCTCTACGCGCGGCAGTAAGGGGCAGACTTCGCGGGCTGGAAGGGATTTTTATCTTGGGCTTGAAGGAGGGCAATCGCCCATAGCCCGTAGAATTCCTAAAAGGGGCTTTGTCAGCAGGTTTAAGAAAGAGTATCAACTTGTAAAATTAAGCGATTTAAATAAACTAAAGGAATCAACCATAACATTGGATTTATTACAAGAAAAAGGCCTGATTAAAAATAAAATAAAGTTGGTAAAAATTTTGGGTGATGGGGAAATAAAAAGACCTGTCAGTGTTTGCGTCCATGCTTTTTCTAAAAAGGCTTCCCAGTGTATTATAAATGCAGGCGGAACAATTAAAGTAATTCCGTCAAAACGCGAATGAACGCGATTAAAGAATGCCAATGAACGCGAATATTCAAAGTAACGTTTATTTAATTAACAGAACAGTCATAAGGAGCGCAAGCGATAATGTTTGGCGCATTAGTTAATACATTTAGAATACCTGATCTAAAAAGAAGGCTTCTTATTACCGGAGCGCTTCTTATTGTATACCGTATTGGTTGTTACATACCTACGCCCGGAATAGATGGAGCAGCTCTGGCTGATTTTTTTGGCCGGATTGCTAAGACCCAGGGCGGGGCAATATTTGGCATAATTAATATGTTTTCCGGCGGCGCAATGGAGAAACTCACTATTTTTGCCTTGGGGATTATGCCTTATATTTCTTCATCAATTATTCTGCAACTTTTGACCGCAGTTATACCGGCACTGGAGAAATTAAGTAAGGAAGGCAAAGCAGGATACGAGAAGATAAATCAATTTACCCGTTATGGGACAGTTGCCTTGGCAGTGGTGCAGTCATTTTTTATTGCTCTTTGGCTTGAGAATCCCGCGCGTTTTGAAGGATTAAAGATAGTATTGCATCCGGGTTTAGGTTTTAGGGTTTTAACTGTACTTACCTTGACTACCGGTACGATATTCATTATGTGGTTAGGCGAGCAGATACAGGAAAGAGGGATTGGCAATGGAATATCATTAGTTATTAGCGCGGGTATTATCTCTAGGATCCCTACAGCATTAATTCAACTTTACAATCTTGTTTCTCCATTTGCTCCTTCGCGCAGACAAATTCAATCTTTTACTTTATTGATTATGGCAACATTGTTTGTGGGTGTGGTTTTTGCGGTTATTATGATTACCCAGGCAATAAGGAAAATACCCGTGCAATACGCTCGAAGAGTTGTGGGAAGAAAAATATACGGCGGCCAGAGCACATATATACCTTTGAAGGTTGATACAGCCGGGGTTATTGCCATAATCTTTGCCCAATCAATAATCCTTTTTCCGGCAACATTAGCTTCGTTTATTCCCAATCCTGGTTTTCAAAGATTGGCTCAAGGATTAATCAGGGGTCAGTTGCTTTACACCTTTATATACGCCTTGTTAATTATGTTTTTCTGTTATTTTTATACTGCCATTGTTTTTAATCCTGTTGATCTTTCTAATAATATGAAGAAATACGGCGGTTTTATTCCGGGGATAAGGCCGGGGGCGCCTACTGCCGAGTTTTTGGAATTTGTGATGACTAGGATTACCTTGGCAGGCGCTGGTTTTATGGCTTTTATTGCGATTTTTCCGGATTTTCTTATGGCTTGGCTTAAGGTTCCGTATCTAGTAGCTTCTTTTTTTGGCGGCACAGGTATATTAATTATTGTAGGAGTAATGTTGGATACTTTAAAACAGATAGAATCGCATCTTTTGACGCATCATTACGAGGGTTTTCTTAAGTCAGGGCAGATTAAGGGGAGGAGATAAGGTTTTAATAACAAATAACAAATGACAAAATAAATTCAAATGTCAAATGACAAAATTCAAAACAGGTTTTGAC
>JASEHM010000029.1:6191-8665 GCA_030018895.1 Candidatus Omnitrophota bacterium | reverse complement strand
TTCTGGCTGGTGGCTTTGGCTAAAGGAAGCCAAACCACTGCCTTCTGGCTGGTGGTCGTGACCTTGACTACGACTTTCAGCTGCTAAAGACAAGACATGCGCTACATCCCGGCCATGGTCAGAATGGGCTGAGGCGCCTACTGCAATTTTACGGCCTAAATTTCTTGCCGCAATCGTATCAGCACCTGCCCCGCAAACGCCTTTTTGCGGACCTTCACCAAAAGGATCAATTCTGCAAGGCCCCATATCGCAGACAGTGCAGCATAAACCTAATTGCCCGAATCCGCACTGCGGCTGCTGCGATTCTAACCTATCCCAGGCAGTTTTTATATTCTCATCCTTAGCAATCTTTAAAATTTCCTGCGCAGCTATATCTATAGATTTTGTTTTAATGTCTCCCATTAGTTACCCTCCATAATATATGTTAACACTTCATTATTATCTGTGTAAAGTGTAATGTGTAACGTGCGCTCCACCCGCATTGTGACAGTTCAGCTTCCGGAAGTTCTCGCCTCCCGTTTTTGTCATGCCCGTGAAAACGGGCATCCATTCTGTCATACCCTCTCTGGATTCCCGCTGGAGTTTACCCCCGTGAAAACGGGGACGGGAATGACACCCTGATTTACTTCTGAACGCTGAACTGTTACCCCGCATTACACATTACACATCTAACATTACACAATTTTACAACTCTGCCGCATCTAATACCAACGGAACTTTTTTATCCCATCCAATAGGCATAATATGAATACCCTGGCACATCGGCCTCAACTCTTTAATTAAACGATTAGCAATCTCTATTGATTTTGCTGTTTTATCTTTTGTCTCTTCCATTTCCTTAATCAGGTTCTCAGGGACACAGACACCTGCCACATTTTTATTCATATAGCGGGCCATACCAGCTGACTTTAATAAAACAATGCCTGCTAATATAGTTACCTTTAAATGCTTAATCTGAGATAAGAAATTCTCAAAAACCTTTATATCATAAATTGCCTGAGTCTGAAAGAATTCTGCGCCTGCCTCAATCTTTTTCTCCATCTTCATTATCTGCGGCTCTAAAGGGTCTGAGCCGGGGTTAACTACTGCGCCCAAACAAAACTCAGGGAAAGCCCCCTCCAGCTTATTCCCTTTCATATCCAGGCCATTTTGCAGGCCTACTGCCACCTGCAAAAGCTGTACTGAATCCAAGTCAAACACCGGCTTTGCCTCAGGGTGATCTCCTAAGATAGGGTGATCTCCTGTAAGAATCAATACATTCTCAATGCCTAAGGCTGAAGCAGAAAGCAGATCTGACTGCAAAGCTAAGCGATTTCTATCTCGGCAGGTAAGCTGAAATACAGGCTCAAAGCCTTTCTGTTTTAATAAACTGCAAACTGCCAAAGAACCTAGGCGCATTACCGAGCTCTGTAGATCAGTAACATTTATGGCATCAACCCTGCCTCTGATAAGTTCAACGTCTTCTAAAATTATCCTGGTCTCTATCCCCTTAGGCGGGCCAATTTCTGAAGTTACCAGGAACTTATTAGCCTGCATTTTCTCTTTAAAAGTCATAGTTTATTAATGATAATTGTAAATCAAAAGTGTATTTCTGGATTGTCCGGTCAAGCCGGACAATGACAAAAAAAACGGCTCTTTCGTGTTTAAGGTAATAAGCGTGGATTCAATAACCCGCAATGCTTTTGTCATTCCGAGCGAGTACATTCGCTTCGCTCAGTATAAACTCCGCGAGTCAAGGGGTCTAAAAAGAAAATAGATTCCTCGACTCGGCCTTCAGACTGTGTCGCAATTCGTGTTTTTCGTCATTGCGAGGAGCGAACAAAGTGAGCGACGAAGCAATCTCCGACGGTGATAGAAATTGCTTCGCTCTGCACCATACGGTGTGGCTTTGGCTAAAGGAAGCCCCAAACCACTGCCTTCTGGCTTGCAGGGCTCGCAATGACAGTATTTTTGTCATTACGACACAGTCTGAATGACACAGGTTAGCCTTGGCAAGCCTTGCTCGGGATGACACAAAAAGATTTAAATTTCTTCAACAACGCAAGGATTAATAAATTTCCGATAAATATACGCGTTTACCAAAAACGAAATTGGAATAGTCACTAATAACCCCACAAACAGCGCTAAAATACCCAAGAGATTAATCAGGGTAAGGAGCAGCCCTAAAAGAAAAAACTGCCATGTGTAACCTTTAGTCATCTTAAAGCTTTCTTTTAACGCCTGCAAAGGACCCAAGCCTTTTTCAGCTATCAAATATCCATAGAATCTCAATCTAATGCTCATGATAATCCCGGGAACGATTAAAAGAATAAATCCGCCGAATATTGCTAAACCGCACAAAAGAGATGATAAAACAAATTTAAAAAAGTTCGGGATACTGCCAAAAAAATCAGAGAACCTTACTTTAACAGAATCGCAGAATTTCAGTAACAGTTCGGCTTCCGGAAGTTCTCGCCTCCCGTTTTTGTCATGCC
>JASEHM010000029.1:0-6184 GCA_030018895.1 Candidatus Omnitrophota bacterium | reverse complement strand
CTTGCCTCCCGTTTTTGTCATGCCCGTGAAAACGGGCATCCATTCTGTCATGCCCTCTCTGGATTCCCGCTTGCGCGGGAATGACACCCTGATTTACTTCTGAACGCTGAACTGTTACGAATTTCAGGCTAATACGAATCAGGCCAAACTGGATAATAAAATTTAAAATCGTAGAGGAAAGGTCAAAAACAAGCGCAAGGCCTGGCTGGGTTTTTTTAAAAAGCTGCGCCAAGAATGCAAAAGAGAAATAAATTAAACCTGCCATTAACATCATTGCCACAAAAAAACCAAGATGAGCCTTTACAGTCTGCCACCCAAAACGAATTGCCTCTCCTTTAGAAAACTTTCCTTCCATTAGACACCTCCTTTAATGCCTCAACGACATTGCGCATTAACATTGTTACTGTTAAGGGCCCGACCCCGCCTGGAACAGGCGTAATCCAGGATGCGTGTTTAGCCGCCTCTTCAAATTCCACATCCCCGACAATTTTATCTGCCACCCTATTTATACCAACATCAATAACAATTGCGCCTTCTTTTATCCAGCCGCCTTTTATTAACTCAGCCTTTCCTACAGCAACAATTAAAACCTCAGCCCTTCTTACGTGCTCTTTTATTTTTCCTGCTTCTTGAGTGCCAATATGACAAACTGTAACTGTGGCAAATTTATCCAATAATAAAAGCGCTAAAGGCTTGCCCACAATTTCGCTATGGCCAACTATAACTACTTCTTTTCCGCGCAGCTGGACACCTGTGGCATTGAGTAATTCCATAACTGCGCTAGCAGTACAGGGAATTAATTTAGCTTTATTAAAAAGGATCTTTCCGATATTGAGCGGATGCATTCCTTCGGTATCCTTATCAGGCGATATATACTGGCTGATTTTTTTATAGTCAATCTGCTGCGGCAGGGGCATCTGGATAATAATTCCGTTTACAGATTTATCTTTATTTAGTTTCTCGATAAATTCCGTCAAAACCTTTTCCGCAACATCCGCGCTAAGCTTATGGAATTGATACTCAATACCCAGATCTTGGGCAGTCTTTTTTTGCGACTTCGCATAAGCCTCTGCGCCTGCATTATCGCCAACCATTATCGAAGCCAAAACCGGCTTTTTCCCCAGAATACTAATTTCTTTGATAATCTCCTGCTTTAAATTCTGCGCTATTGGCCTACCCTCTAATAATTTTGCCAACTCTTGCCTCCGTCTCTTTTCTAATCTTCTTAATTATTTTTTCTTTTGCACTTAGCTCTTTTCTGATTGACCTGGTTAATTCCTCATTATCAAGTGATTTTAAATTTATATCCACATTTATTCTTGCCGAAATAAAAGCTGCTTCAAGAAATACAGCGGCTATGCCTGTATCGCTGATCAAATTTATATTGCCTTTCTTTACCAGCCCAGGACACAAATTTAAGGCATCACTGCAAAACCGACATACTTTAAGAGAAACCTTTAAGGCTTTTTTAAGATCTTTAGCCTGGTAAGCCAAAATATCTAAATCGATTAAATTTAAAAATCTCTCCCTTAACTTTTCCGATTTTTTCAAAATCTCTTTTAGCTCTCTTTCGTATTTTACGTACTTAGATTTTCCCAGGGTAAAATTAACCACCATGCTGATAAGCGCAGCACCCATTGCGGCACTCAAGGCTGCTGCTGAGCCGCCGCCAGGAGCAGGAAGCCTTGCAGCCAAGTCATCTAAATATTTCTTAAGAGATTCGTCTCTGTACATATATAGTCATTGCAAACCCCGGCCAAAAATCGGAGACATTCGTCATTCAGACTGTGTCACATAAAAATGGTCTCGACGACAATCTTTTGTCATCCCCGAATGCTTTAATCGGGGATCCAAAATTCTCCGTCGTGGATTCCCGCTTTCGCGGGAATGACGCATTAATGCGACACAGTCTGATTGTGAACCCTACACCATACGATGCAGGGCGAATATATTAACAAAACTATGACAATCCTATAATATTTCCTTCTTCATCAATATCTATCTTTTCTCCTACCGGGTGGCTCGGCAAGCCGGGCATAGTTTGCATCTTACCGGCCAGAGGATATAAGAACCCTGCGCCAACTGAGGCGCGAATATCCCTTATTGGCAGGATAAAATCTTTAGGCCTACCCTTAAGGTTCGGATCATGAGACAGTGAAAGATGCGTTTTCGCCATGCAAATAGGCAGATTTATCCAACCGCGTTCAGTAAATAGTTTAATTTTAGATTCTGCCAATTCTGAATATTCAATATCCTTAGCGCCATAAATCTTTGCGGCAATAATTTTAATCTTTTCTTTTATAGGCAAATCTAACTGATACAGAAAACTAAATTTTTTCAACAGGCTTGATGCCTTAATTACTGCTTGAGCTAAGGCTATTGCGCCTCCTGAACCCTTAAGCCAGACTTCGCTTACACAGCAATCATAGGCCCCGAATTCTCTTGCCTTCTTTTGGACAAACTCTATTTCCTTTTCAGTATCAGAAGAAAATCTATTTATTGCTACAACAACCGGAATACCAAAGAGTAAAACATTTTCTATTTGCTTCTCTAAATTACAAATGCCTTCCTCTATAGCCTTTATATCTTCCCTTTCAAGGCAAGGGTTTAATGGCATACCTGCTACTACCTTAAATCTTCCGCTGTGAGCCTTTAATGCGCGTATAGAACAAACAATAACTGCTGCATCCGGCACAAAACCGCTCACTCGGCATTTGATATCAAAAAACTTCTCTGCTCCGCAATCCGCGCCAAAACCTGCCTCAGTAACCACATATTCGCTTAAACCCAGAGCGATTTTATCCGCTATAATTGAGCTGTTTCCGTGCGCAATATTAGCAAAGGGACCGGCATGCACAAAACAAGGCGTATTCTCAATTGTCTGAATAAGATTTGGCTTTATAGCATCTTTTAAAAGAACTGACATAGCGCCTGCAGCCTTTATATCCTGCGTAGTTACAGGCAAATCAGTAAACGTATCTGCCAGGACTATTTTTCCGATACGTTGGCGCATGTCTGTTAAAGAGCTGCTTAAGGCTAATATTGCCATTATTTCAGAGGCAACCGTAATATCAAAACCTGTGTCCCGCGGAATTCCATCTTCTTTTGTGCCTAAACCAACTTTGACATTTCTTAAAAACCTATCGCTTACATCTAATACTCTGCGCCAATAGATTTTATCAGGATTAATATTTAATAGATTACCCTTAAATACAGAATTATCTAAAAATGCCGCTGCCAGATTATGACTAAGGCCGATTGCATGCACATCGCCGGTAAAATTAAGATTGAAATCTTCCATAGGCAGAACCTGGGAATATCCGCCTCCGGCAGCGCCGCCTTTTATGCCAAAAACAGGGCCTAAGGAAGGCTGTCTAATACAGGTTGAGGTTAATTTTCCCAATCTATTCAGGGCCATGGAAAGGCCTATGGTAGTTACGGTTTTTCCTTCTCCTAAAGGAGTAGGTGTAATTGCAGTAACAACAATATATTTTCCTTTACGCCTATTTTTAAGATTAGCTAAAATACCTAAATCTATTTTAGCAATGTATTTACCGTAAGGAATAAGATATTTTTTATCTATACCCAAGTCCCTGGCAATTTTTTCAATAGGTTTCTTTTTTGCTTTTTGGGCGATTTCAATATCAGATAACATACCTGTCCTCCAACTCAAAGGCATTTTTAATCAATTCTGATTTTGACTGTGCAGCTTGTCTGCATTCACTAAAAGTCCCTGAAGAAAATATTGAAACTACATCAAATCTGGCTTTCTTATCTAAAAAATTATTTTCCTTTAAAAATATCAAGGCGCTTTTTGAAATCTGCCTTTGCTTCTTTAGAGAAACCGCTTCCAAGGGTAAACCATAGCTTAAGGAGCTGCGCGACTTTACTTCAACAAAACAAAAAACATCCTTATCCTTAGCAATAATATCTATTTCTCCTAATTTTGTCTTATAATTTCTTAAGAGAATTTTATAACCATTGTCTTTTAATAAGCAAACTGCTGTTTCTTCTCCTTTCTTACCTAAGTTCTGCCTAAACCCCATAAAAACTCTTTCTATGAATTAAACACGGGCCAAACTTTTCTAATGCCGCACGATGTTCTTTTGTAGGGTAACCTTTATGTTTTTTAAATCCGTATTGCGGATACAGCCTGTCATATAAATTCATAATGCGGTCTCGAGCCTCTTTAGCCAGAATTGAGGCGCAGGCAATACTCTTGGACTTAGAATCACCTTTTATAATCTTTGTATGAATAAACGGACAGGTAATATCCATATTACCATCAACAATAATATGAATTTTCTTCTTGTAATTATAATTAAAAGCGGAGATCTTGTCCACGAGGGATGCGATTGAACGCTCCATTGCCAGGCGGCTTGCCTCTAATATATTTATGCGGTCAATTACAACCTCAGATACTATACCAATACCAGACACAGACTTATTAATAATTTCTAAAAGCGCCTTTTGCCTGGCTAAAGGGGTCAATTTTTTAGAATCATCTATATGCGATTTAAAATGAAATGTTTTAAGCGCTACTGCCGCAGCAAGCACAGGCCCGGCTAAAGGCCCTCTTCCTGCTTCATCTACGCCGATAATTATTTCCCAGCCTTTCTTCTTGAGTTTTCTCTCATAATAAAGCATGAGTTTGTAGTTTGTAGTTTGTAGTTTGTTTTTTCGATGTACGATGTACTAAGTACAATATACGATATATTACGTAACAGTTCAGCCCTTGGAAGCATTTTGTCATTGCGAGGAGCGACAGCGACGAAGCAATCACGTTTTTGAGATTGCTTCGCTCCCTTCGGTCGCTCGCAATGACGACGAAACGCTTCCAAGAGCTGAACTGTTACTATATTACTTATTTCTAATTTTCTACCTTTACTCCTTACTCTCTATCTTAGTCGCGTGTTTACCTATTTTACCACGCAGATAATACAATTTAGCCCTTTTTACCTTGCCAGAGCGTATTACCTCAATACGCTCAATGCTGGGCGAATGAACAGGAAATACACGCTCAACACCCTCGCCATGGGAAACCTTTCTTACGGTAAATCTCTGTCTGATTCCTGAACCTTTTTTAGCAATTACCACTCCCGCAAAAGGATGCAAGCGCACCTTATCCGGGCCTTCAGCTATTTTTGTTAAAATCTTTACTGTATCACCTACATTAAATGCAGGAACATCTTTTTTGAGGTATTCTGATTCAATAAGTTTAAGTTTATCCATTTTTACTCCTCGCTTTGAAAAAACAGAAAGAATTTTTGAATTTGTAACTTTTCTATTCTCTCTACCTGTTTTTTTCTACTCGCTGCTCTTTTGGGTTTAGGTTAATAAATCTGGCCTTCTCTCTTTTGTTCTTTTTATAGCCTCCTTTTCTCTCCAAGCCTCTATTTTCTTATGATCTCCTGATAACAGCATATTTGGCACAACCATATTCCTAAACTTAGCCGGCCTTGTGTATTGCGGATACTCTAATAGATTACTCTCAAAAGACTCAAAATTCAAGGATTTTTTATCACCCAAGACTCCGGGGATTAACCTGACAAGCGCATCTATTAAAACCATTGCCGGCAATTCTCCGCCAGTCAAAACATAATCGCCGATAGAGATTTCCTCATCTGCCAGAAATTGCCTCACCCTTTCATCCACTCCTTCGTAGTGGCCGCAGATTAAAATTAGATGCTTTTTTTTTGCCAATTTTTTCGCAAGTTTTTGATCTAATTTTTTTCCTTGAGGAGAAAGCAAAAGAATCTTTGTCTTTTTCGTATTGCGCCTACCTTGAGCAGAACAAAAGGGTATTGTGCCTGCTAGAGTACGATGCAAAATATCTTCTACTGCTTTAAATATAGGCTGCGGAGTCATCACCATACCGCTGCCGCCTCCATAAGGCCGATCATCCACCTTATGATGCTTATCAAGAGTATAATCCCGAAGATTATACAGATAAATTTCAATTTTACCTTTTTCTTTTGCCCGCTTTATTATAGATTCTCCTAATACCGGCTCAAACATTTTTGGAAAAATTGTAATGATATCTATACGCATATCCGTTTAGCTCGTTAAGCTCGTTTGGCTTGTTTAACTCATTAACAGACTTAATAGGTTAAACGAAATTATTATAATTCATACGTGTCCAAATTAGAGCATATGCATCGTCGGTAAATGCATTTTGAGATTC
>JASEHM010000028.1:916-8676 GCA_030018895.1 Candidatus Omnitrophota bacterium | reverse complement strand
ATGACGAAAAACACGAATTGCGACACAGTCTGAATGACGAAAGAATTATGCACACTGCTCAACTAATTAACAGGATATGAGCGAAAAACCCATGCCTACCATACCTCTGCAGCAATCCACAAGATTTACTTATTTCTCTAAACTAATAGACAGGCCTGTGATGGATAAAAACGGGGAAGTCAACGCAAAGATCTATGATTTTATAATTAAACCCTTAGAGGCATATCCACAGGCTCAAGGCCTGATTATCCGCAGAGGCTTTCCTAATCGTAAATATACGGTTGTCCCCTTCGCAGACATAGAGGCTTTAAATGAAAAAGAGGCCAGACTTAAAGTGGAATTTGCGAAATTAAAATTTGAGGAAAACCATGATGACCGGCAAGAATTAACCTTGCGCCGGGACATATTAGACCAGCAGGTAGTAGACACCCATAATCACAAAGTAATCAGAATTAACGATATACACTTGCTTTTTGTAAACCATTCATTAATGGTTGCCCATGTTGATATAAGCCTAAGAGGGTTATTTCGCAGGTTAGGCGTTGAAAAATTGGTGGATTTCTTAATCAGGTTAATAAATAAAAACGCTAAGTATCTAAAAACCGAATATCTTATCCCCTGGAAATACATCCAGCCTCTTTCAATAAATCCCGCAAGTATGACGATTAAGGTAAATGTTCCGCAAAAACAGTTTAACGCTATTCCTGCCGCAGACCTTGGTGAAATATTCCTTGAGGTTAGCTCTAAAAATCAGATTGCCCTCTTTAGGTCAGTAGACATAATCACAAGGGCAAGAATATTTACACACATAGATTTTAAAACGCAAAAACTTATGATTGAAGAATTGCCTGATAAGGAAATAGCGGAATTATTAAATAATATCCCTTCTGACGAAGCAACAGATTTCTTAGAAAAACTCCCCAAAAGCAGGGTAGGCCAACTCTTAGGTTTAATGGAAAATAAATACGCTAAGAAACTTTCAGAATTACTTGGCTATTCTAATGATTCTGCCGGAGGCCTAATGACCGCAGAGTATATCGCCTGCCTAAAAAACATAACAGTAGAGGCAGCGCTAAAACAAATTAAAGAACGTTCCTTTAAGGTTGAGCCAGCTCAATTCGTATATGTTTTGGATGAAGAATCTCGCCTTATCGGCGCAACAAATTTTCGCAGGCTAATACTGGCAGGCCCGCAAGAACAGCTTATGAATATAATTTTCCCTAAAACTTACTTTGTTAACCTTGAGTCCGGAGTAAAGGAAGTAGCGTATCTAATGGAAAAATATAAATACTATACTATTCCTGTAGTAGATAACAATAATGTCCTTAAGGGTATTATCACGGTTGATGATATTTTAAGCCAGTTGATCACTATTGCCTGGCGCAGGCTTAAGAAAATAAAGGTTCTGCCGAAACAATGAAGCTCCTCCCCGCCATAAGCGGAGAAGTTTCTTGGAGCGAAATACTGAGCCCTGCACCGTATGGTACAGGGTGAATGCATAACAATGAAAAATAAAAATTTCTGGAGAAATCTGATTATATTCTTTTCCGTCATCGGACCGGGAATTATCACCGCAAATGTTGATAATGACGCAGGCGGAATCACCACCTACTCTGTAGCCGGGGCGCATTTTGGTTATTCGTTAATCTGGTCATTCATACCTATTATTATAACATTAGTAATCATCCAGGAGATGTGCTCGCGCATGGCAGTAGTAACAGGAAAGGGATTAGCAGATTTAATCCGGGAAGAGTTCGGCGTCAAGATAACCTTTTATGCGATGGTTATCCTTATGCTTTCAAACCTTTTCAATACTATCTCTGAATTTGCAGGCATAGCAGCCAGCGCTGAATTATTTGGAATAAGCAAATATATACTGGTGCCTTTATGCGCTATTTTTGTCTGGTGGTTAATTGTTAAAGGAACTTATAAATCAGTTGAAAAAATATTTCTGGTAGCGTGCTTATTTTATCTTTCTTATATCTTTTCAGGTTTTATCTCTAAACCCAGCTGGAAGGAAGTGGCTCAAAGCTCCCTAAGGCCGGCCCTACATTTTAATAAGGCATACCTATTTATGCTTATCGGCGTAATCGGGACAACCATTGCGCCCTGGATGCAATTTTATCAACAGTCTTCAGTAGTGGAAAAGGGGATAAAAATCGAAAATTATAAATACGCGCGATGGGACGTAATTATCGGCGCGTTTGTAGTCAATATCATCGCTATTTTTATTGTGGTTGTCTGCGCAAGCACCTTATTTAAAAACGGCATAAGAATAGAAACCGCAAAAGACGCAGCGCTATGCCTCAAACCTTTAGCAGGAGATTACTGTTTCTATCTTTTCGCTTTCGGACTATTAAACGCATCGGTGTTTTCTGCCTGCATATTACCCTTATCAACCGCCTATTCGGTTTGCGAAGGAATGGGCTGGGAAGTAGGCGTAAACAAAAGATTGAGAGAAGCCCCTCAATTCTATACACTTTACACCTCAATAATTATTCTTGGCGCCGCAATAATTTTACTGCCAGGCGTTAAACTTATCCCCATAATGCTTATTTCTCAGGCAACAAACGGCATACTCCTGCCCTTTGTCCTAATTTTTATGCTGCTTTTAATCAATAACAAGCGGCTGATGGGCAACTTCACAAATTCCCGTATTTATAATATTTTAACAATAATTGTAATTATTGCCATGATCGGGCTTTCTGTATTTTTATTTTTTGCTAGTTTCGCAGGAGGCGGATAAGATGGAAGAAGCAAAAATAACCATCCAGGACATAGCATCCTTAAAAGGAAAGCGCAAAATTACCATGCTCACTGCCTATGATTACCCCTTAGCAGACTTAGTTGATAAAGCAGGAATAGATATAATTTTAGTGGGGGATTCTCTGGCTAATGTAGTTTTGGGGCTTGAGCTAACAACCATGGTAGGAATGCAGGAGATGCTTCATCATTCAAAGGCAGTAACGCGCGCAGCAAAACACAGTCTTGTTATCGGGGATATGCCGTACGAATCTTATCAAATTAATCCTAAAGAAGCAATGAAAAATGCCAAAAGGTTTATTGAAGAAGCGGACTGCGACGCTGTAAAATTAGAGTGGTTTGATAAGTGCCTTGAGGCAGCTAAAGAAATAATTGGCTCAGGGATTCCGGTAATGGGCCATATCGGCCTTACCCCTCAAACTGCTGACAAAATCGGCGGTTTTAAAGTACAGGGAAAGGATATTTCCTCAGCCTTAGGCCTGATAGAACAGGCAATTGAGTTAGAAAAATGCGGCTGTTTTGCAATTGTCCTTGAGTGTATCCCGGATAAAATCGCCTGCCTTATCACAGAAAGATTAAAGATTCCCACGCTCGGAATTGGCGCAGGAATCCATTGTGACGGCCAGGTTTTAGTTACTTATGATTTATTAGGGCTGTTTCAAAGATTTAAACCTAAGTTTATAAAACAGTATGTAAATTTATCTGAGCTGATTGAAAAGGCAATCCATGACTACAAAAGAGAGGTTACTGAAAAAAAATTCCCTGCAAAAGAACACAGTTTTGGAATTAGCGAAGAGGAATTTAAAAAAATATTCATTTCGCTCAAGCCATAGACTAATCATCCTTAGGCTCAAGATCGCCTTTTGACATTATCCTGTCAATAAAGATATGGTACTTAACGCGAATAAACGCTAATTTTGAACGAATAAACGCTAATTTTGGATTCATTCGCGTTTATTCGCAATAAATTCGCGTTCTTTCGCGTCTTAAAATCCGCGTTCATTTGCGTTTTAGCAATTCTTATTTAGTAGACAAAGCATAATATGAAAGATAGAACTCTCAAGATTATCGTTTTCATAATCTTCTTTGCGGCTGCTACTGTATTTGCGGCAAGATTTGCCGGAGCAAATATTTTAAAATTTTACATTGAAAGCAGTATCGGAAACTGTCAAAAAATACCTATCCTGTGCCTGTTTCCTCAAGAAGAAATAACCCTGCAAGTGTCAATAGATAAAGACTACATCGCCACACTTATTCCTTATGAATCAAACCGGCTAAATGTATTCCTGCCAAAAGGCTTTACCATAACGCAGGAAACAAGTAAAAAGATATTCTACGAGAAAAAAAAGAAACCTTCAAACAACGAGGCTATTTATCTTTTTCGCCAAGAACCTTTCTTTTTCATAAATTTATTTCCCGAGGTAAAAAAATTCTCCATAAATAATAATTACGACTTCATAAAACGCACCTTGCATGCCAGATTAACTGAAATAAAAACCCTTAATGATGCCTTTTTTGTAATTATGAAAAGTATTTTTATTCCGGATTTAGGTAGCCAGGAAAATACAAAAATGGCAGAATTTAATATAAACGGCAAAAAAGGTTTTCTTAATTATAACCTAAGCAAATTAGGCAATTACTTTGATTGCAACATAATTGACGATAAAGGGAATTTCTTTAAAATTTATATAAAGGACAAGAGCGCGACTTTAAGCTTAAGCAATGTACTAACAATTACCTCAACATTAAGCGATAGGCTATAGATAATAGCCGGAACTGGCACCCTCCCCACGGAATTTCGGATAAAGATTTCTTGACATTTATAGAAATTTCGAGTAATAATAATAGAATTATGACTGATAATTTGATGGATAAGGTTATTTCACTTTGCAAGCGCAGGGGTTTTATATTCCAATCCTCTGAGATTTACGGAGGCCTAAGTAGCACATGGGACTATGGGCCTTATGGTGTAGAATTAAAAAATAACATAAAGGCTGCTTGGTGGCGTTCTTGCGTACAGGAACGGGATGATATTTTTGGCGTGGATACGGCAATTTTAATGCACCCAAAGGTCTGGGAGGCATCAGGCCACATCCAAAACTTTTTTGATTTAAAGAGGGACTGTTCGTCTTGTAAGCAATGGTTTAAGGAAGCAGATCTAGGGGGGGATAAAAACAAATGCCCTGAATGCGGCGCAAAGCTTACAGAAGGCAAGCCATTCAATCTTATGTTCAAAACCCATCAGGGGCCGGTAGAAGAAAGCGCAAATATAGTCTACCTTAGGCCGGAAACAGCTCAAGGGATGTTTGTAAATTTTCTAAATATCCTTGATTCAAGGCACCCCAAACTTCCTTTTGGCCTGGCCCAGATAGGCAAGGCATTCCGTAATGAAATTACACCGGGAAATTTCACCTTTCGCACGCGCGAATTTGAACAAATGGAAATAGAATATTTCACCTATCCTCAAGGATCAGATGAAATGTATGAAAAATGGGTAGAGGAAAGATTTAACTGGTACCTTAATTTAGGGATAAATCCGCAAAATTTAAGAAAACGCCAGCATCAAAAAGACGAACTGGCGCATTATGCTTTGGCTTGCACTGACATAGAATATCAGTTCCCTTTTGGCTTTTCAGAATTAGAGGGCATTGCCAATAGAACAGATTTTGATTTAAAACAACATGAGAAATTCAGCGGTAAAGAGATGACTTATTTTGACGATACAAAAAAAGAAAAAATCTATCCTCACATTATTGAACCCTCCGGCGGAGTAGACAGGGCAACCCTGGCATTTTTAATGGACGCATATTCAGAAGAAAAAGTCAAGGAAGAAACAAGGGTACTGCTAAAGCTGCATAAGAACCTTGCCCCGGTTAAGGCAGCAGTGCTGCCTCTCTTAAAGAACCGGCCGCAAATTGTGGAAATAGCTAAAAAAATCTCCTGGGATTTAAAAAAATCTTTTGCTGCGGTTTATGACGACACAGCAAGTATTGGCAAGCTTTATCGCAGACAAGATGAAGCAGGAACGCCTTTCTGCGTTACTGTGGATGTGCAATCTTTAGAGGACTTGCAAGTTACAGTCAGAGAAAGAGACACAATGGAACAGGTTCGTGTTGAGATTGATAATTTAAAAAGGTATCTTTTAGAAAAACTAACTAACTAATCAATGTGCATAGTTCCCTCGTCATTCAGACTGTGTCATAATTCGTGTTTTTCGTCATTGCGAGGAGCGAACGAAGTGAGCGACGAAGCAATCTCCGACGGTGATAGAGATTGCTTCGGGCCTTCGGCCCTCGCAATAACGGTGTTTTTGTCATTATGACACAGTCTGATTGCGAGCGACTGAAAGGAGCGAAGTAATCTTAAAAACAGGATTACGCAGCCTGTTCCGAGCGAAGCGAATGACAAAGCATGAATTATACACACCTTTCAGTTAATTAACCACAAGGGACAAATTTAAAAGACAACAAAGAAAAAGGAGGGGTTAAAAACAATGGCAAAGAAATATGTGTATTCATTTGGCGGCAGCAAAGCAGACGGAAACGAGAATATGAAAAATCTTCTTGGCGGCAAAGGAGCAAATCTGGCTGAGATGGCAGGAAATAAAGACTTACTCCTTCCTGTACCGCCTGGCTTTACCATTACCACTGAGGTTTGCGTGCATTATTATAAAAACAAAAAAACCTATCCCATAAGCCTAAAAGAAGAGGTCAAAAAGGCAATAGAAAAAATAGAGCGGCTTATGAATAGAAAATTCGGCGATACAAATAATCCGCTTTTAGTTTCTGTGCGCTCTGGCGCCCGGCGTTCAATGCCAGGAATGATGGAAACAGTTTTAAATATCGGCTTAACTGAAAAAACCATTCCCGGTTTAATCAGGCAAAGCAATGGCAACAGCCGTTTTGTTTTTGACGCCTACCGGCGGCTGATTATGATGTACTCCGACGTGGTTATGGAAAAGGCAGCAGGGATTGAGCCTGCAAGTGAAGAAAGCGGTATTCGTAAACAATTAGAAAAAATAATGAGCAATATGAAAAAGGAAAAAGGCTATACTAATGATACGCAATTAAGCGCCGCTGATTTAGAAGAAATCTGTAAATTATTCAAGCTAAAAATCAAGGAGGTCTTAAAAAAAGATTTTCCTGATAACCCATTAGAACAGCTCTGGGGCGGTATTGGGGCAGTGTTTTCCTCATGGAACGGAAAACGCGCTATTAGTTACAGAAAGATTGAAGGCATTCCTGATGAGTGGGGCACAGCAGTCAATGTGCAAACCATGGTCTTTGGCAATATGGGTAATGATTCCGCAACAGGCGTGGCATTTACGCGCAATCCTGGAAATGGAGAAAATAAATTCTACGGCGAATATTTGATTAATGCGCAAGGAGAAGATGTGGTTGCCGGAACCCGCACGCCTGCGCCGATAAATGAATATTCAAAATCAGAACACAATGTATCCCAGACAACGCTGGAGAAAATAATGCCTGCAATTTACAAAGAACTTTTTTGTATCCAGAAACGCCTGGAAAAACACTACCGGGATATGCAGGATATTGAATTTACCATTGAAAAAGGCAAACTTTTTATGCTGCAGTGCCGCGTAGGAAAACGTAATGGCCCGGCAGCAGTGCGAATGGCTCAAGAGATGCTCAAGGAAAGATTAATCACCAAACAAAAGGCTTTAATGCGCGTAACACCAAACCAATTAGATGAACTCCTGCACCCGATAATTGACCCTAAAATAGAACAGACGCATAAACCGCTTGCTAAAGGCCTTCCTGCCGGGCCAGGAGGGGCAAGCGGCCAAATTGTATTTTCTGCTAAAGATGCGGTAGAATGGGTAAAAATGGGTAAAAAAATAATCCTTGTACGCGAAGAAACCAACCCTGAAGACGTAGCAGGAATGGCTGCGGCAGAGGCAATCTTAACTGCCAGAGGAGGCATGACCTCGCATGCGGCATTAGTTGCCAGAGGCTGGGGAAAATGCTGTATTGTAG
>JASEHM010000028.1:0-906 GCA_030018895.1 Candidatus Omnitrophota bacterium | reverse complement strand
ATGACCTCGCATGCGGCATTAGTTGCCAGAGGCTGGGGAAAATGCTGTATTGTAGGCTGCGCCAGCTTAAGCATTGATTATGAGAAAAAAGAGCTCGCCTTTGACGCTAAGATACTAAAAGAAGGGGACTGGCTCACCTTAAACGGCACTAAAGGAAATATCTACGAAGGCATTCTCCCCATGATGGATGCTTCCAAGGAAAATAAAGTATTAACGGATTTCCTAAAACTTTGCAACTCAGTTAAAAAATTAGGCATCCGCACTAATGCTGATACGCCTGAGGATGCAGCCAGGGCAAGGCAATTCGGCGCCGAGGGTATTGGCTTATTCAGAACAGAGCATATGTTTTACGGTAAAGGCTCTGATGAGCCGCTTTTTTATTTACGCAAGATGATTATTTCCAAAACCACAGAAGAAAGAAAAAAGGCCTTAGATGAATTATTCCCCTATGTAAAAAAGGATATCAAAGGCACTTTAGAGGCAATGGATGGTTTACCCGTAGTAATCCGTTTGCTTGATCCACCTTTGCATGAATTTGTGCCGCGCGACCCTATGAAACTCCAGCAGCTTGCAACTGAATTAAATATAAACAGAGAAGAACTTTCAAGGCGCGTAGAAAACCTGCACGAATCTAACCCGATGATGGGCCACCGCGGAGTGCGCTTAGGGATTACGTATCCGGAAATAAGCGCAATGCAGATACGCGCGATTTTTGAGGCAGCAGCTGAATTAATAAAAGAGGGGAAAAAGCCTTATCCGGAAATTATGGTTCCTGTAGTTTGCGATACGAAAGAATTAGAAGATCAGCTAAAAATAGTAAAAGAGATTTTGTCAGAAGTTTTGAAAAAATACAACATTAAGAAAATTAAATATTTGTTTGGCACGATGATTGAGATTCCGCGCGCA
>JASEHM010000282.1 GCA_030018895.1 Candidatus Omnitrophota bacterium | reverse complement strand
CCCGAACAAGTCGGGGAATGACAAACTATCAAGAATTTATGTTACAATGCACTAGTCTTTACAAGATAATTTGATGCGGACTTCCTATTGACAATTTCCGATAACTTGTCGCGATAATCACCGTATCTGGCTTCTACGGCAAAAGGAGCCAGGTCAGCCAAAAAATTCTGTTCCTCCTGACTCATTGACTTATGCACATCTGTTAATTCCGACAACCTCACTAAATTATGCGTACGCAAAACTTCTTTGCCTTGCTCAATCATAATTGCCTTAAGAAGCTTTTCTAAGGACTGCTGGCACATAAAAGCTACATAAAGATAGCGATGAGAATTAAGCATCGCGGCTGCAGTAACCAGATCATATTTTGCCCTTTCCAACCATTTCCTAACTATATTTTCCATCGCAAACATAATATCATAACCTAACATATTTTCAATAAGAAATTATAACAGGTAGTATACTTGATTGTGTGTAAATGTAACAGTTCAGCGTTCAGAAGTAAATC
>JASEHM010000281.1 GCA_030018895.1 Candidatus Omnitrophota bacterium | reverse complement strand
TGCTACTATGGAATAATCTCTGGCCTTTGCTATGGAATTTATTTTACCTTTGAGGTAAGGCAGTGTCTGCATGTATTGGATCATTTCTTCATCCAGGGTATCTTCAATAAGGCTTTTGGTTAGCTTGCGCAGATAAATATTTGCGTCTGCCCAAAACTCTGTAGGTTGAGTGTAGTTAATAAAATCCTTGACTCTGGCCCAACGATGTTTTAAAGTATCATACGTTTGGTACATTTGGCGTATCCTTTCTGTTGGGGCAGACGTTGATTGCGTCCACCCTGGGTTTAAGAAATAATCTCCAAACAGAAAGATACGCCTTTTTAATTGAAATTGCAAAGAGAAAATGGTTTTAGACAAAACTGGCTAAATTTTTGCCCTCTAATCTTGCGTCAGAGCCACGAATAAAACTCAAGCCATATAAAACCATTACCTCTTTGAAGCGAATTTACACGTAACAGTTCAGCTTCCGGAAGTTCTCGCCTCCCGTTTTTGTCATGCCCGTGAAA
>JASEHM010000280.1 GCA_030018895.1 Candidatus Omnitrophota bacterium | reverse complement strand
AGTCAAGAAAAATTGCAAAGCAATTTTTCTTGATCCTTAAGCTGCCCAAAGGCAGCTTAAGGATCTTAATATAATTTTTTATACTATCAGGCAAGTAAAATTAGGGCCTCTAGCTCATTTGGTAGAGCACCATCCTTTTAAGATGGCCGTGCCGCGTTCGAATCGCGGGAGGCCCATTAGTTTCGTCATTAGTCGCTTGTACTTCGTTTTCGATGTACGATGTACGAAGTACGAACGACGACAAGCCAAAAGGCAGTGGTTTGGCTTCCTTTAGCCAAAGCCACAACAAAGGGCGGATGGTGCAATTGGCAGACACGCGAGGCTTAGGACCTCGTGGCAGCAATGCCTTGGAGGTTCAACTCCTCTTCCGCCCAGTAAATTAGAGTTAAGGGGTAAGAAGTAGAAAAAAATTGTAATAAAAATCAGTAAATCAGAATTAAGAATATTAAGAATTCACTCGTGTCCAAATTAGACGTTACTTATCGACGCGAAATGTATTTTAAGATAT
>JASEHM010000027.1 GCA_030018895.1 Candidatus Omnitrophota bacterium | reverse complement strand
GTCGTAGATTCCCGCTTAAAGATTGCGGGAATGACACTCTAGCAGCTAATTTGGATAGCAATCATATTTTATTTATCTCTTTTAACAAAACATCCATACATTTATTTATAGAAACTTTTTTTATCGGTTTACCCTTACTAAACAACAGCCCGTCTTTTCTGCCAAAGGCAATTCCTATATCCGCCTGTTTTGCTTCTCCAGGACCATTGACTTCGCAGCCCATTAGCGCCACTTTTGGTATGCCGGTGTGCCGGTGTGCCGGTGTGCCGGTTAAACCGGCTAACTGGCTAACCGGAAAACCGATTAACCGATTTTCCAACTCCTTCACTATCTTAATTAAATCTACCTCGCATCTACCGCAGGTTGGACAACTGATAATTTCCGGGCCAAAACAACGCAGCCCTAAAGATTCTAAAATAGCTTTGGCTGCCTTGACTTCCTGCGCTGGAGTATCAGTGAGTGATACTCTTATGGTATCGCCTATTCCTTCCTTTAGCAAAACCCCTAAGGCAATAGCGGACTTTATTGCGCCGCTATACGAAAACCCTGTTGCAGTAACTCCCAGATGCAAAGGATAATCGCAAAATTTAATTATTTCTTGATACGCCTTAATTGTGTCGTAAATATTGGATCCTTTTAAAGAAACCACAATATTATAAAATCTAAAATCCTCCAAAACTTTTATATAATCCATTGCACTTTTAACCATTTTGCCTGCTTCTGGCCGGCGAGCCATTGAACCGGCTAACCGGCGTACCAACAACGACCCTGAATTTACCCCCACCCTTATAGGAACACAATTAATTTTTGCCGCAGTAGCTACTTCTTTAATCTGCTTTTTATTATAAATATTCCCGGGGTTTAGCCTGATTTTATCCGCGCCATTATCTATTGCTTCTATAGCCAGGCGCCAATTAAAATGGATATCTGCAACTATTGGTAAATTTATCAAGGTTTTAATCCTCTTAATTGAACGCGCATCAGAACTGTCTTTTATTGCTAAACGGGCTATTTCACAGCCGGCATCTTCTAGTTCTTTAAGCTGCTTAACTGTTTTTTCTATACAAGAAGTTTTGGCCTTGGCCATTGACTGTATGGCAATAGGATTATTAGCGCCAATTTTTATATTACCGATTTTTATTATTCTTGTTTTTCGTCTTATCTTCATTTGTTATATTTGGACATTCGCCCCGCCACCTTCGGTGGCGGGCTCGCAATCAGATTGCGTCATATTAAAGTGTCATTCCCGCGAAAACGGGAATCCACGACGGAGAATTTTAGATCCCCGATTAAAGCGTTCGGGGATGACAAAAGCTTGTCGTCGAAACCATTTTTATGTGGCCCAGTCTGAATAACAAAGCACTTCTAAAAGCTAAACTGTTACAGATTAAAAGATATGGTTTTTGTTACAGTTTTTCTCTACTTCTTAGTTCTTAACTCTTAGTTCTTAATTCTGTTTTATGGCAAAGCAAAGTTTCATTCAAGAAAATCGCTTCGCGATAACTTTTCCTCCGCGTACTTGTACGCGGAATTCCAGACGATTTTCGCAGTGGGCACAGGAAAGTGTTTTATGCTTTCCTATACCCTAAAAAATTTTCCTATTTTATCGCCAAACATCCTCAATATATCATTATAAGTTACAAATAAGGCAAAAGAAATAATCATGGCCATCCCGATTTGCGTAATAATCTGCTCTAACTTAGGCCGCAAGGTCTTACCTCTTATCTTCTCTAAGCCTAAAAATAAAATATGGCCGCCATCCAGCACAGGAAAAGGCAAGAGATTAAATAAACTCAAGCTTACACTGATTAATCCTAAGAAATCTAAAATCGCAATTATGCCATGCGTTGCAACTTTTGAGGTTATAATAAACATGCCTAATGGCCCGGTTACTGAATCGCGAAAAGATACGCTGCCTGTTATGATCATCCATAAACCCCTGTATGTAGCTTCAGTTAAATACCAAGTTTTATTCAAGGCCAGAAAAAAGGACTTAAAAAAGCCGTGCTTCGTCACAAGGACATCATTATAATCAGGGAGTATACCAAGTAATCCCACTTTTTGCTTCCTGCCACTAAAGCTACTTCGCTTGCCACCTGAAGAACCTATGACCTCGTCCAATTGCCTTTCTTTTATCAAAACATCTATTTTATGCTCTTCGTTATTTCTAACAATAAGAAGTGAAACCTTATCAGCCTCTTTTTTGTTATGGATAATTTTTATTAAATCATCCCAAAGCCCTACCTTCTGGTTATCTATTGCAATAATCCTATCACCGGCCTCTATGCCTGCCTTCTTTGCCCCAAGGCCTTCAATAAGGCCGCCTACTTTAGTAGTAAGCATAGGACAGCCCGCGAAAAATATAAACCAGAAACATAAAAATCCCAAGATATAATTTAATAAAGCGCCACTTACAATTATCCAGAAACGCTTTCCCACGGGTTTTGAAAAATACTCGTAACTCTTACCCGTATATTCCTCTAGATTATCCCCTGCCATCTTAACGTAACCACCCAAAGGTATCAGGCTAATGCTATACTCGGTTTCTCCTTTTTTCTTTTTCAATATTTGCGGCCCAAAACCCAAAGAGAAACTCTCAACCCTAACGCCCATTTTTCTGGCAGTAATAAAATGCCCGAATTCATGGACAAAGATAAGCACGCTTAAAATTATTAAAAAAATAAAAAGTGTAACCATATTCTTGTGAGCCGGCTAACCTATAACCCTCTCAGCTTCCTCTCTTGCCCAGGCATCTGCTTCTAAAATATCGCCTAAACAGGGCTTGATGATATTACGATGGCGCCTGAGAACTTTTTCAACTACTTTAGCAATACCCAAAAACCTAAGCCTATTTTTTAAAAACTCTTCTACGCAAACTTCATTAGCGGCATTTAAAACAGCTGGCTTAGTCCCCAGCTCAGAAGCAGCCTGATAGGCTAATTTCAGGCAAGGGAACTTCTCAAAATCCGGTTTTTCGAAATTGAGTTTTTTTAATTTATAGAAATCTACCGAAGGAAAGAAGTTTGAGAGCCGCTTTGGATAAGAAAGCGCGTATTGTATAGGAATACACATATCCGCAGCAGACAACTGCGCAAGGAACGTACCGTCAATAAACTCAACCATAGAATGAAGTATAGATTCAGGATGCACGAGAATTTTAACTTTTTCTAAAGGCACCCTGAATAAAAACATAATCTCAAGAAGCTCAAGGCCCTTATTCATTAATGTCGCGGAATTAACAGTTATCTTTTTGCCCATCTTCCACCTAGGGTGCGCTAATACCTTACTAATCCCTACCCTTTTTAACTGTTCTTTAGTTGTATTCCTAAAAGGCCCTCCTGAACCAGTAAGATAAATGCTCTTTAAATCAACCCTATTTCTCCCTTCCAGGCATTGCCAAATCGCAGATGCCTCGCTATCTACCGGAAGTATTAAGGCGCCTTTTTCCTTAGCCCTATCCATTACCAGCGGCCCTGCCGCAACCAACGCCTCTTTATTCGCTAAAGCAATCTCTTTGGCGCAATCTATCGCCTTTAACAAAGGCGATAACGCGGCTGAACCGTTTATCGCTATTAAAATTTTATCGGTTTTTTTATCCGAAACTAAAAACTTAAGGCCGTCTTCTCCGGTAACGACCTTAGTTTTATGGCTTATCCTGGATTTCAATTTTCTGGCCGCCTCTAGATCGGATACACAAACAAAAAAGGGCTTAAACTCCTTTATCTGTCTTTCTAAAATACTAATATTGGAATTTGCACTTAAGCCTACCAAATGGAATTCTCCAGGAAAACGCCTTATGGCTTCTAAAGCATTCTGGCCTATGGAGCCAGTAGAACCCAGGATAGTTATATTCTTCATAGTCTGTAGTACCCTGTAACATTAATTTCTAATGTCATCGTCCGGCTTGACCGGACGATCCAGAACTCTGGATTCCCGCTTTCGCGAGAATGACAGAATGTCAATAATTTGTGTCGCAGTGTAGTAGTTACTAAGTTGCTTATTTTAAATAAAAATAAAATACCGGCGCGGTAAACAATAAACTATCAATCTCATCCAAAATTCCGCCCATACCCGGCAAGAGGTTGCCTGAATCCTTAACCTGACAGTCTCGCTTTATCAATGACTCTGACAAATCCCCTAATTGTCCGATTATCCCAAAAGAGACCCCTAAAAAGATTAAGTGCGGATATGAAAAATTTAAGAAAAACCTGCTTATCAATGCCCCGAAAACACTAAAAAATATCCCTGCAACAGCCCCTTCAACTGTTTTCTTCGGGCTGATATGCGGCAGGAGAGGGGTTTTTCCGAAACGGCTGCCTATAAAATAAGCGCCAATATCCCCTAATTTTGTAATCAATAACAATGAAGTTAAAATACCTAAGCCATGTTCCAAATATTTAAGTTTAAGTAAAAAACTAAAAAGCCATGAGACATAAAGTATGCCAAACAAAGTTGTAGAAATATCTACTGTTACGCCGGCATTTTCTCTGCGTTTAAACTGCATAAAAATTAAAAATAAAAGCGCTGTAACTATAAAAAGGAATTCCCATCTTTTAGTAAGCTCAAATTGCAGCATTATGGAAAGCGGAATTATTGCGCCGACACCAATACCAAAATATTTATAAGTAGTTATACCTTTATGTTTGAGCATAGAGAAAAACTCATGCAGGCCTAAGATAATAAGGATAGTAATTATTATATCGCACAGGCGCAGATTATACTGCCAATCAATAAAAATAGAGGCAATAACAACACCTACAAGCACAACTCCGCTAATTATTCTTTTTAATAACATCGTTAGGCCTCTGATATGCCCCCAAATCTTCTTTCCCTTTTTTGATACTCAAGAATTGCTTCTTTAAAATCCTGATGCGTAAAATCCGGCCAATATTTTTTCACAAAATATAACTCCGCGTAAGAAAGCTGCCAAAGCAGGAAATTGCTCAGGCGCATTTCTCCGCTGGTGCGTATCAAAAGATCCGGATCAGGCAGGTTGGCGGTATAAAGGTAACGGCCAAACCCTTCAATATCAAGACTGTCCTCATTAACCTTTCCAGAAACAACGGAATTGGCAAATCTTTTTGCCGCATCCACTATCTCCTGTCTTGCGCCATAGTTTAATGCCAAAACCACTGTCAGGCCTTTATTGTTTTTGGTTTTCTCCTCTGCCATGCTAATTTTTTCTAATATAGGCTCAGGCAGAGGCGCCTTCCTTCCAATTGCCAGGAAACGGATATTATTTTTATCAAACTGCCTAATTTCTTTATCTAAAAAATTACTGAGATAGCGCATAAGCAGATTAATTTCCTGCTTCGGCCTATTCCAATTTTCAGCTGAAAAAGCAAAAAATGTCACCACCTCTATTCCTGTCTCAGAGGCTGATTGGACAATCTCTTTTAATCTCTTTGCGCCTTGACGATGGCCAATAATACGCGAAAAACCCCTCTCTTTTGCCCAACGGCCATTGCCATCCATAATTATAGCAATATGCCTAGGAATATTATTCTTATTAAGCATTTCGAATAGAAATTACAAAAGTCAAAACTCTTAACTCTTAATTCTTATTTTTTGAGATTGCTTCGTCGCTCACTTCGTTCGCTCCTCGCAATGACGAAAAACACGAATTGCGACACAGTCTGAATAACAAAACACTTCTAAAAGCTAAACTATTACAGTTTTTTCTACTTCTTAGTTCTTAGTTCTGCTTTACTGGTGTACCCGATAATCTATCTCCGGAAAAATATTGTCTTTAGATTCAATATCTACCAGCCACTCTTGATCAATGGAGTTTGACTTTATATCTTCATATAAACGATTAAAACACAAAAGATGCTCCTTGGTGCGCTTAAGGGCATACTCAACATGGGTACCTGTGCCCATAATAAATGCCCAATCAGAACTCTGACTGAGCAGAAGTTCACGTAAGGCCTGATTCAAGGCGCGCAGAAATAAACCATCTGCTTGAGGAAAACTCTTTACTAATTCAGTCATTCTGCCTGAGGTAGCATGCAAATGCCGATAAATCCAATCATTTGTCCCCTGAAGCCACATCTCACTGTAACCTTTCCAACCCCAACTTGAAAAAGAAGGCGTAAGCACCTGGTTCCTTGGATTTTCTGCTAAATATTCTGAGGCAGTAATCAGGCGTATTTCATCCTGATCAAATGCAATCTTTCGGATTAAAAAATCCAGCCACATTGGGCCTTCATACCACCAATGGCCAAACAACTCTGCATCATACGGAGAAACAAGGATAGGTTTTTTTTGCATAAGATCATAAAGGTATTCTATCTGTTTCTGACGGTTAAACAAAAAATTGCCTGCATGCGCAGCTGCTTTTTCTTTTGCCCACTCTGCAACATAAGGCTCTTTCTGATTTGCCGAACCACTGATACGATAATATTTTATGCCTGTGTTTATCCTTATGCCATCAGGATGAATATACGGCTTTATATACTCATACTCCAAATCAAACCCAATATCCCGATAGAACTCGCGGTAATTATAATCTCCGGGATAACCTTCAACAGAAGACCAGACCTGCTTAGATGATTCTAAGTCTCTGGCAAAACAGGCAACACTTGTCCCTTTACAATACACAGGGGCAAATACGCCGTATTTCGGCCTGGGGGTGCCGTGCAAAACTCCGTGAGAATCAGTAAAGAAATAACGGATACCTGACTCCCTTAAAATCTCATCCTGCCCGGGCTGGTAACCACATTCAGGCAGCCAGATACCTTTTGGCCTTCTGCCGAATATGGTTTCATAGTGGCTTGCAGCTACCTTAACTTGAGCCCTAACCGACTCGCGGCAGACATCCATAAGCGGGAAATATCCATGGGTTGCCCCACAAGTAATAATTTCTAATTTTCCGGCATCCTGGAAATTTTTAAACGCGCCTGTTAAATTACGATTATACTTTAAAAATGTATCCCGGGCTTTACAGAATTGATTCAAATACATTATTGCCAGGCGCTGAAAAGACTGCTGCCAGGTGGTTCTTTCAATTTCTTTATGCGCAAGCTCAATAAGTTTGTTTATATGTTTTAAATAACGCTCTCCAAGCAAAAAGTCGCTTAACATAGAAAGAAGCATTGGGCTTAAAGTCATTGTCAGGCGAAAATCCACATTTTCAGCCAGCAAATTTTCAAAGACCCAAATCAAAGGAATATAGGTCTCAGTTATCGCCTCATAAAGCCAATCTTCCTCTAAAAAATCCTCGTGTTCAGGATGGCGGACAAAAGGAAGGTGGCCGTGTAAAACTAAACAAAGGTATCCTTTATGCATATGAATAACCCCGCATTAATGTTATCTGTTAATACCAAATCAATATATCATTCCCGTCCCGTGTCATTCCCGCGCAAGCGGGAATCCATGCACGGAATAATCCCCGCGTACGCGGGGACCAGCGGAAATCCAGATAACTGGATTCGTCCCCGCGAAAACGGGGATTAAAACATTCGGGAATGACAAATTCTAAAGCTCGACGAATACTTCTAAGAGCTAAACTGTTACATGCAAACGCAAAAATAACAATTCGTTATTTTCATTGGGTTTTTGCCAAAGATATTGGCGGACCCGCCGCATCTTGTGACTGGCATTTTTAAAAGTCATAAGTTGGCTATCTCTTCTTTAACCATAATACTACTTTTAGTTTCCCTGGTTACCGTAGGCATGATAACGCGTTCCTCAATAGAATCGCTTGAAACTGCCTTAACAGGTATAACCTGCTTACCATCAGGAAGGCTAAAACGCAATGAAAAGGTTCCGTCCTGTCTTAATGTTATGGGCCTGCCCTGAACAGTTACCTTAGCATCCGGTTCAGTAGCGCCATAAACAATCAATTCGCAATCAAGAACAAACCAAAATTTCCTTTCTCGTGGAAGCTTTTTTACAGGGCTTGCCATAGAAGCCATTCCAGGAGAAGCAAAGACACCGGAAAATAAGGCCTGCTTAATTCTTTCCTGCCAGGCCTTACCTGTAGGAGAACTCCTGCCTAACCCAAAACCCATACCATAAAGACGGGCAAACATCTCCTCAGGTACCATCCATTCTTCATCAGTAACCAATGAAGGGCCTTCCTGAGGCGTATAAACTATATTTGAACGTATTATAGTAATAAATCTTCCGTCGCTCAGTAATAAGCCAAAATCCACAATCCATGATTTACCCGGGCCACCGGTATCAATATACCAATTGCTGGAATAATCACTAACAGGAACATCAAAAAACCTTTGGGCGTTTGAGCCATTAAATGCAGTATTGGTTATATCATAAACCCGTAAAACGCGCCTTGCCTTGTAAAACTCATCTTTAAATTCGTTTTTAAGCCTCTCAATAGTTGAGCCTTTAACCTCCCAATAAGCATGGAGCCACCATAAATCACGCACCTGCAGCACAATTTTATCCTGATCATAGCAAGTAGGCAGTTCCTGAGGTAAAACACGGCGCGGTTTAGTTATTTGCGGATGAGAATACTTCTCTCTTTCTATTATTAATTGTTCTTCATTAAGGGCCGCTTTTTTTGTTTCTGCATGAACCGGCTCTTTAATTGTTTTTATCTTCTTTAGTATCCTTGCCTTAGGCTTTATTTCCTTTACTTTTGCTTCCTTGGGTTTTGCCTTCCTCTGCGTTAATTTTTTTAACTTTTCTTTGAGCTTACGTAATATCATCATACCTCTCCTCCTTCAATGAACGCTTGACCCTTGACAAAATAAATATTTTGTCAAGG
>JASEHM010000279.1 GCA_030018895.1 Candidatus Omnitrophota bacterium | reverse complement strand
CCTCAAAGGTAAAATAAATTCCATAGCAAAGGCCAGAGATTATTCCATAGTAGCAGTAGTCACTTTTTCTTTCTTTTTGCTACTTTTTCTTTCTTTGTGAATACAGTGGATATTGTTGATAAGTAAAGAGTGGCTGTAAAGGTTAGAATAAGAACCTATATTTTAGGTTAAGATAATGTTTGTTGAAAAATACGCCTTCCGGTGTAACACTATTATCGGGAGGTGCAAAGATGATAGGAGTAGCGATGTTCACTACAATTAAGACACTTTGGGAGAAACATAGAAATAAATCGGTGATAGCCAGATTAACCGGCCATGACTGGAAAACTATTTCTAAGGTAGTAAAGCTTATAGAATCCGGAGGCAAATGCCTTGAGAGGAAGCCTCATCCTAAGTTCCTTGACTCCTGCAAGGAGAGGATAGTCGAATGGCTTGAAAAGGAAGGCCTAAATGGCCTAAAGATATTTGAACGTTTGCGTTCAGAGGGAGTTAAAATCAGCTACACAACTGTCAAAACA
>JASEHM010000278.1 GCA_030018895.1 Candidatus Omnitrophota bacterium | reverse complement strand
ATGACTGGTTTGAAGGTAGGGGGCCTAAATGCGTGTTTATGGGCTATATTGATGACGCTACAGGCAATCCATTTGGCAGATTTTATCCTTACGAAGGCACACTCCCAGCTATGGGTAGTTTCAAGCGCTACGTTGAAGAGTATGGTATTCCAGTAAGCATCTATTTAGATAAACACTCGACGTATAAGTCTACTAAGAAGCAGTCAATAGAAGACGAACTTAATAATACAGAACCCCTAAGCCAATTTGCCAGGGCAGTAAATGAGCTTAGAGTAAATATAATCTATGCGAATTCTCCTTAGGCCAAGGGCAGGGTGGAGCGGCTGTTCAAGACCTTTCAGGATAGGGTTATAAAAGAGATGCGCCTCAAAGGTATTAGCTCAATAAAAGAAGGCAACCGATTTTTAGAATGGTATTTGCCTGTATACGCCAGGCGGTTTAGCGTCAAGCCGGCAAAGGAAGGCGATCTTCACCGAACTCTACCAAAAGATATAGACCTCAATAAAATTCTTTGTAAAAAAATAGAACATG
>JASEHM010000277.1 GCA_030018895.1 Candidatus Omnitrophota bacterium | reverse complement strand
GAATTAAGTTTTAATAGGAAAAGGAGCGCTAAAATCAACGAGTCTGCTGAATAAACCATCTAACCAAACCCTTCTCTGCATAGCCACTGCAAGTTTTAACACCTTTTTTCTGCCAGTTTTGGCAATCCATCCTCCTAATGCAAAGCATTTGAATCTTATAGTCGATAAAGTCTGTTGAACCTGTTGCTTTAATATCCCTTGTCTAAATAAGCTCAAGAGATTGTAAGCGACAAGAACCATTCTAAATGCCGCTTCTGTGCCATAAAATTTATGCAGGCAAAAACCGTTCATTCCAAATTCAGACTTGAGCTCCTTTATTCTATTTTCTGAATCAGCCCTCTGCCTGTAAAGCCTCCAAACTTCTGCGCCTGTTATATCCATATTGGTAATGTATAACTGATATTTATAGCTACAGTATTCTGGCAATTCCTTAAAAAGCATCTTGCCGAAAGCCCGCGGTCTTTTTATTGTTGACTGTCTGATTAGGATTATCCTGCGCCTCTCTTTCCATGAATCAGCTTTGTAGATAAATTCCCCCGTATCTATTCCATTAT
>JASEHM010000276.1 GCA_030018895.1 Candidatus Omnitrophota bacterium | reverse complement strand
GTCGGAGGAACCGGATATTATTTACACGACTATTTAATTACCCGCGATATTCCCTGTTTAATGGTATCACCGCCATCAATGCCTAAAGCAAGCACTGATCGCGTGAAGAATAACCGTTTGGATTCTGAAAAAATCGCTCAGAACCTTAAGTCCGGCGTTCTTCCGTCAATCCGCGTCCCTGATGAAGCATATCGGGAACTCCGCCATCTTGTGCATACCCGCGAGAACTACGTAGCCCAAGGGCGCATCGCCAAACAACGCATTAAGGCTTTGCTGCTATTTACACACCAGACAATCAAGGATCCTTCACAAAACTGGTCGAGTCGCTATATTAAAGAATTAACGCGGTTAGAATGCTCAATAACAACACAACAACGGCTCGAATTGCTTTTGGAAGATTTAGCTTATGCCCGTAAACAAAATTTAAAAAATCTTAAAAATTTAAGAACATATTGTCAAAATCAATCTATAATAAAACGCAACCTTGGATTTTTGCAGTCAATCCCAGGGATTGGCTTTGTTACGGCGGTCACACTTTTGGCAAATATCGGTGACCCGCGGTATTTAAGCAAT
>JASEHM010000275.1 GCA_030018895.1 Candidatus Omnitrophota bacterium | reverse complement strand
GAATTGAACACCTCGGAAGACAGAAAAAACATAAACTCAGCCGGGAAAATTATTTAATACAAGGGGCGTCTCCTGCCTGGTTTATTAACCTCTGAATCGGGCCAATCCTTATCTTACCAAGAATCCCAAAATATTGTATCCCGTCAGGGTAGGTTTTAGGGTTATCGTCGATAAAAGGGGAAAATTAGGTAAGCAACTATCAAAGTTGCGAGGACTCCTCGCAATGACGGAATACTTCTAAACGCTAAACTGTTACGGCAATAAGGAGTTAATAAACCCGCTTATCTTGACGGCTCTGCCAGAACTTAAAAAGCCTTAAATTCTCCTGCCGCAGAAAATCTTTTGTTATCTTTACAGAACTTTGGCCTATTTTTTTCATTTTTTTATTAGAAATAGCCAGTTCACTAAACCCGCATCTTTTTGCGCCAGATATGCCTGCGCCATAAATTATCCGGGATATTCTTGCCCAATGACAAGCGCTAAAACACATCGGACAAGGCTCAGTCGTAGTAACAGTTCAGCGTTCAGAAGTAAATCAGAATGTCATTCCCGCGCAAGCGGGAATCCAAAGAGGGTATGACAGAATGGATGCCCGT
>JASEHM010000274.1 GCA_030018895.1 Candidatus Omnitrophota bacterium | reverse complement strand
TCCCGCTTAAAGATTGCGGGAATGACACTCTGGCAGCTAATTTGGACAGCAATGAGACACCATGATTATTAAAGGTAGGGTTCATAAATTCGGCGACAATATAAATACAGATGATATTATTGCCGCAAAATACCTGGTTTCTTATGATGCTAAGGAATTAGGCAGGCATTGTCTGGAAAGCATTAAGCCGGATTTTGCCGCTAATGTTAAGCCGGGGGATATTATTGTAGCGGGGAAAAACTTTGGCTGCGGCTCCTCAAGGGAGCATGCGCCCTTGGCAATCAAAGGATGTGGCGCATCATGTGTCCTTGCTAAAAGCTTTTCAGCCATATTTTTTAGAAACGCTATAAATATTGGCCTGCCATTTTTGGAATCAGATGAAGTGGACGGAATAAAGGATGCTGATTTGCTTGAAATAGATTTAAGCAATGGTATAATCAAAAACCTAACTCAAGATAAGGCCTATAAAACTCCTTCTTTTCCTGAATTTTTACAGGGAATCATAAGGGCAGGCGGATTAATAAACTGGTTAAAAGGGCAGTAAGATAGGGAGAAATATCACTCGTGTCCAAATTAGACGTTACTTATCGACGCGAAATGTATTTTGA
>JASEHM010000273.1 GCA_030018895.1 Candidatus Omnitrophota bacterium | reverse complement strand
AAACTTTATGAGAAAAAGAAAGGGCAATACAAGGCCGATGCTTTTAAGCATGTTTCAGAATTATTAAGAGAGGCCAAAGAATTACACAAAAAAGATTGGCAGAAATCCCCAACGCCAAATAAAGACCACGAGCAATCTTGGCGAGCGTTCAAGGGTAAGAATTTAGAAAAACTTGTAATCCATATTATTAGGGACGAAGTAGAAAGTTTGGGTCTAAAAATTGTTGAGGGTAACACATTGGAAAGAAAAAATAGTAATAATCTATCGGAAGAATTAAACCGTGTAAAAAGAAACCTTTTAATTGATTATGGAGAGTTTGGTTCTCATTTGCCTGATGTTGATATAATTATTTACGAGCCGAAAACCCGTGAAGTTATTGCCGTTCTTTCTAGCAAAGTAACGCTACGAGAAAGAATCGCCCAAACTGGTTATTGGAAGATTAAATTAAGCCAAGATAAAATTACAAAACATATTAAAGTTTTCTTCGTAACACCCGATGAAGATAAAACCTTAAGCGTTAGAAAACCGGCAAAGAAAGGCAGAGCAATAGTTGAAGTAGATACAGATGGAAGTTATGTTATGAGCGAAGAAGAAATACAAGAAAGTGATAAAGTTA
>JASEHM010000272.1:289-622 GCA_030018895.1 Candidatus Omnitrophota bacterium | reverse complement strand
TCAGTGCAATACGCCGAGGACGCTTTTGCGAGCAGAACGCAGTCATGGCAAAGAGCTAGAGACATTTTACCGAAATCCTAATGCAAATTCTGGGTTGAATAATGTCATAAAGCAACTGCTGTTCAGCATCCATTTTCAGAATAATTCTTTCTGTGCCAACATACTCTAAAAACTGATACTTCAACGCATACTTTGTCTTACAAACATAAAGTCATTATAACAGCGGGACACCCATTTTGGAATAATTTTGGTTCTTTCGTTATTTTTGTGGAAGGATTTATGTAAGGTATTGAGATACAAGGGGAAATAAAAAAACACCGGCTGCAAACGAAG
>JASEHM010000272.1:0-279 GCA_030018895.1 Candidatus Omnitrophota bacterium | reverse complement strand
CTTAAAGCACATAAACTCTGCCAAGTAATCTCTCTGTGTGTCATTCCAAACGAGGCCATAAGTACGGAATGCTGTCATTCCGAGCGAGGCCAAAGGCCGAGTCGAGGAATCTATTTTCTTTTTAGATCCCTCGACTCGCTTCGCTCGCTCGGGATGACAAGATAATTGCCGCTCGGGATGACAAGATATCCACAAAAATAACGAAAGAACCATAATTTTCATTATCCCATCGACGACAATTCTATTTCAAAGAGCGCATCTTGCAAGAAGTGACGAAGT
>JASEHM010000271.1 GCA_030018895.1 Candidatus Omnitrophota bacterium | reverse complement strand
AAGCGGGAATCCAAAGAGGGTATGACAGAATGGATGCCCGTTTTCACGGGCATGATAAAAACGGGAGGCGAGAACTTCCGGAAGCTGAACTGTTACTGAAATACAGATTACATGCTTGCCTTCTGGCAGGTAAGGGTTTCAAGGGCCGAGTTACACAGATTTTTCTTCATTCTTCACTCTTCATTCTTCTCTCTACCTTTTTAATGGGCTGTGTTCCATTAATGGTAGGCGCGACAGTAGGGGCATTAGGAGGTTATGCAATTAGCAAGGATACTGTCTGCGGTGAAACAGATAGGCCTTATGAATCCCTTTGGAGCTCTGCTATGATAGTCAGCAAAATCCGCGGCAAGATTAGGCAGGAGGATAAGACAAGGGGCTATATTGAGTTTGAGGTGGATTCAAGTTTAGTGCGTATTAATGTTATAAAACTGACCCGCACAACTAATCGTTTAAAGATTTCAGCCAGAAAATACGGTTTTCCAAATCTAAGCCTTAGCCAAGATTTATTTGTTAAAATTTTAGAAGAGGTAAAATAATAGCCGTAGTGCTTTGTCTACTAAATAAGAATTGCTAAAACGCGAATGAACGCGGATTTTAAGACGCGAAAGAATGCGGATTTAATACG
>JASEHM010000270.1 GCA_030018895.1 Candidatus Omnitrophota bacterium | reverse complement strand
GTTAGACATGGAGCCTCAATTACCGGGAGAGGATGAAGTAAGCTGCGCCAAACGTTTATTAAAGCGGGTTATGATAAATTATCCGCGCGCCTTCGATTTAATCTTAGCCGATGGGTTATATACCCGCGCGCCGTTCTTTAAATTCGCCTTAAAGCACGGTAAACATGTAATTGCTGTGTTAAAAGATGAACGCAGAGACTTATTAAATGATGCTCAAGGATTATTCAAAAAAGAAGAATCCGTAACTTATACTTTTGGCCAGTCAGAGTTAAGATGCCAAGACCTAGAAGATTTTAGTTCTTGGAGCCAGTTGGGCCGCGATGTCAGGGTCGTCCAGTCAGTGGAGACTAAATACTGTAGGCGTCAAGATACCGGAAAACTCCACTTTGAAACCTCGGAATGGGTATGGGTGGGAACAATCTCGAAAGAAAAGCTTCCTACGCAAGAGTTTGTTAAGTTGGCTCATGGCCGCTGGAAAATAGAAAATAACGGATTTAATGAATTGATAAATTACTGGCACGCGGATCATGTTTACCGGCACAGCCCGAAAGCGATTGAAGCCTTCTGGTTATTAGGGACTGTTGCGAAATAGCCTAAAATAACGATGTCAAGTGATTTGTTTTCTCGTC
>JASEHM010000026.1 GCA_030018895.1 Candidatus Omnitrophota bacterium | reverse complement strand
ACAGAATGGATGCCCGTTTTCACGGGCATGACAAAAACGGGAGGCGAGAACTTCCAGAAGCTGAAATGTTACTTAAAATGAGGCTTTATAAAAAGGCTATTCTTCCTTTAAGGTTTAAGGCAAATGGGGTTAGCTGCGGAATAAAAAAGTCGGAGAAATTAGACCTCGCGTTATTCTATTCTCAGGTACCTGCAAAGGCATCCTGTTTATTTACCACAAACAAAATTGCTGCTGCGCCTATTCTATTAAACAGGCAATGCCTTAAAATAAACAAGGAGTTTCGCGCAATAATCGTAAATAGCGGCAATGCAAATTGTTTTAATGGACAGCAAGGATTAAAGGATGCGCGGGAAACAGCCGGAAGCTTAGCCAATGCCTTAGGCGTAAAAAAAGAAGGCATTTTGGTAAATTCCACAGGTATTATTGGCAGGAGGCTGCCTTTGTTAAAGATTAAAAATGCGATTCCTGCTTTGATTCAGGGCCTTTCAGAGAAAAATATAAGCCAGGCAAAACAGGCGATAATGACCACAGACACATTTGTTAAGGAAGTTACCATCCAATTTAGCTTAGATAAAAAGATTACTATTTGCGGCGTAGCCAAAGGCGCGGGTATGATTGCGCCGGATATGGCAACCATGCTTTCTTTTATCTTTACTGACGCAAATATTACGCAAGAGGCTCAAGATAAGGCCTTACGTATTGCTGTGGAAAAATCTTTTAATTGCATTACTGTTGATGGTTGCATGAGCACTAATGATACTGTAATTCTTTTGGCAAATGGCGCTGCCGGAAATGGCTTAATAGACATAGATAAAAATTTTGACATATTTATAAAAGCATTAGAGTTAGTTTGCCTTGAATTGGCTTGGATGATTGTCAGAGATGCTGAAGGCGCAACCAAGTTCATTCGGATTAAAGTAAATCAGGCAAAAACCTTTTTTGAGGCAAGAAGGATAGCGTTAAGTATTGCCAATTCCAATCTTTTTAAGACTGCCATGTACGGAGAAAATCCTAATTTCGGCAGGATTGCTGCCGGCATGGGCGCTAGTGGAATAGATGTAAAAGAGAGGGATGTTAAGATAAAGGTTAGTTCTTTAAACAAAAAAGAGATAACTGTGAATGTGTTTGTTAAAAGGGGTGATTCCTGCGCAGAGGTTTATACTTCGGATCTTACGCCGGAATATGTAAAAATAAACGCCGAATACAATTAAGAGAGGAAAGAATGGAAGAGGCAATAAAAAAGGCAAATGTTTTAATTGAGGCGCTTCCTTATGTTAAAAACTTCCGCAAGAAAATAATAGTTATAAAATACGGCGGCAGTATATTAGGCGATGAAAAAATCAGGAAGGGTGTTTTAGAGGATATTGTTTTTTTAAGTTTGATGGGTTTAAAGCCGGTGCTGGTGCATGGCGGCGGCCCGAATATCAGTGAACGCATGCGTTCTGAAGGAGTAAAGACCGAATTTGTAGACGGGATGCGAGTCACAGATGAAGCAACGCTTAAGATGGTTGAAGAAGAGCTAAAGGAGCTTAATGACATTATCGTTAAAGAGATAGATGAATTCGGCGTTTCTGCTATAGGCTTAAACGGTAAAGATAAAAATATAATTCAGGTTGAAAAGAAAAAAGCCAAGATTGATCTGTGTTTAGTAGGGCATATTATAGGTATAGATAGCAACCCTATATTAGAGGAAATAAAAAATGATAGAATCCCGGTTGTTTTGCCGATGGGGATTGGGAGGGATAGAAAAACCTATAATGTTAATGCAGATGAATCGGCCTCAAGGATAGCCATATCCTTAAAGGCAGAAAAATTAGTTTTATTGACCAATGTCCAAGGCATTATGCGTAATCCCGAAGATCCACTTTCTTTTTTGTCAACTTTAACTGAAAAAGAGGCAAAGGGTTTAATAGAAAATAATGTAATACAGGAAGGCATGATTCCAAAGGTTAGAGCATGCTTTGATGCGCTTGACAATGGCGCTGGAAAAACGCATATTATAGATGCGCGGATTCCCCATGCCTTGCTTCTTGAAATATTTACGGATCAAGGGATTGGCACGGAGATAATCCGTTAGGCCCGTCAATGGATTAAATAGGTTAAATCATTGCTGTCCAAATTAGTTGCTAGAGTGTCATTCCCGCAATCTTTAAGCGGGAATCCACGACGAGAAAAAATCTGGATACCCGCTTTCGCGGGTATAGCAAATTTGATATCTCAAAATACATTTCGCGTCGATAAGTAACGTCTAATTTGGACACGAGTGAGGCTAGATAAGAGATGAAGCTGCAGGAAATATTTGATAGTTATAAAGAAAATATAATGCCGACTTATACAAAGGCCCCTTTAATTTTTGTGAAGGGCAAAGGCAGCCGGCTCTGGGATATTCATAATAAGCAGTATTTGGATTTTTTCCCGGGTTGGGGCGTGGGAAATCTGGGGCATTGCCATCCTAAGGTGATGCAGGCAGTGCGGGATCAGATTTCAAAATTAATATTTATTCCGAACAATTATCACCATATCCCGCAGGCAAAGTTAGCCAAAGAGCTTATTTTTTGGAATTATCCGGGTAAGGTTTTTTTCTGTAATTCAGGCGCTGAGGCAAATGAAGGCGCGATAAAACTAAGCCGTAAATTTGGCGCTTCGACTACGCTCAGCGCCAATGGTGAGCGAACCCATTTGACTTCGTTTAAGGTTTGTTCTGAGCCTATTGAAGGACAAAGTCGAACCATTGGCAAAGGCAGGTATGAAATTATAACCTTTCAAGGTTCTTTTCATGGTAGAACATTGGCGGCTCTAGCAGCTACAGGCCAGAAGAAATACCAGGAAGGTTTCGAGCCTTTACCTGAAGGATTTAAGACAGTTAAATTTAATGATATTGAAGAAGTAAAAAAGGCAATAACTGATAAAACAGCGGCTATAATGCTGGAACTAATTCAGGGGGAGGGCGGGATAAATGCAGCAAGACAGGATTTTGTTCTAGCTTTAAGAAAGATCTGCGATGAGAAAAACCTGCTTTTAATTATAGATGAGGTTCAGACAGGTGTTGGAAGAACAGGTAAATTATTCTGTTATCAGCATTATGGTATAACCCCTGATGTGATGACTTTAGCAAAGGCGCTTGGCGGAGGCTTGCCTATAGGGGTTATGATAGTAAAAAAAGAGATTGCTGATATACTACAGCCTGGTACGCATGCCTCTACCTTTGGAGGCGGCCCGGTTATCTGTAAAGCAGCTCTTGCGGTTTTAAGGGCAATTCAAAAAGAAAAATTGCTGGCAAATACTCAAGAGATGGGTGAATATCTTTTTTCAAAAATCAATGGGTTAAAAGATAAGTATAGCATTATAAAAGATGTTAGAGGTTTAGGCTTGATGTTGGGGATGGAACTAGGGATTGAAGGAAAAATGATAGTTACTAAATGCCAGGAATCAGGGCTTTTGATTAATTGCACCCATGATAAAGTTCTAAGGCTTATGCCGGCGTTGAATATTACAAAAAAAGAGATTGATAAGGCAGTAGCGATTCTGGAGAAGGCAATCCGCGATGTGAGTATGGCGGGGAAGCAATCTTAAAAGGGCTTGCTTTGCCCCGCCTACGGCGGGGCTCGCAATCAGACTGTGTCGCAATGACGAAAAACACGAATTGCGACACAGTCTGATTGACAAGATTCGCTCCTTTTGGGGTTCGTAATGACAATATTTCGGCCATTTCGCGATTTTTGGTTGATAGCAAATTAATATGAAAAAAGATTTTATTTCCATAAAAGATTTAACAGAAAAAGAGATAACGGATATTTTTGCGCTTACCAGCCTTCTGAAGAAAAATAAGGCCAGATTCAACAAGGTTTTAGCGGGCAAAACCCTTGCCTTGATTTTTCAGAAGCCTTCTAATAGGACGCGCGTTTCTTTTGAAGTGGGAATGTATCAATTAGGAGGTAATTCTATTTACTTGGCGCCTCACGAAATAAATTTAGGGGTAAGAGAGTCCATAAAGGACGCAGCAATGACACTTTCTAGATACGTGGATGCGATAGTGCTTAGGACATTTGCGCATAAGGATATTTTAGAGATGGCAAAGTATGCTGCGGTTCCGGTGATAAATGGGCTTACTGATCTTTTGCATCCCTGCCAGGCCATGGCAGATATTTATACGCTTAAAGAAAAATTAAAGAATATAAAAGGCAAGGTTCTCTCTTATATGGGGGATGGGAATAATGTCTGCAATTCTCTTCTTTATGCCTGCGCCAGGTCAGGATTAAATATACGCGTAGCTGCGCCGGAAGGATTCGCGCCAGACAAAACCGTGTTTAAGGAAGCAGCAGCAATTGCTAAATCAAATAAGGTTTCTCTGAATTTATTTTCTGATCCTTGCCAGGCGGCTTCAGGCGCGGATGTTATTTATACTGATGTCTGGACGAGTATGGGCCAGGAGAAAGAATCAAAAGAGAGAAAAAAGATATTTAAGGATTTTCAGGTAAATAAAGAGTTGATAAAATTAGCTAAAAAAGATGTTTTGATTATGCATTGCCTGCCAGCGCATCGGGGAGAGGAGATAACCGATGAGGTTATAGAGAGTAAAAATTCTGTTATCTTTGATCAGGCAGAAAACAGGATGCATGCACAGAAGGCGATTTTAATTAAGCTACTTAAAAAATAGCAAATTCAGTTTTCAGCTTTCAGTCTTCAGTCGTCAGCTGTCAGCTGATAGCTGAAGGCTGAAAACTAACAAATGAAAAAGGTAATCTTAGCATACTCAGGCGGGTTAGATACATCCTGCATAGTCAGATGGCTTAATGGCCAGGGATATGAAATAATCTGTTTTGTTGCTGACTTAGGCCAGGGATTAGGGGAAGGCGAAGATTTACAGGCAATAGAAAAAAGGGCTTATGCTGCGGGCGCCTCAAAGATTTATATAGAGAATCTGCAGGATGAGTTTGTAGATGATTTTGTTTTACCGGCCCTAAAGGCAAATGCGGTGTATGAAGGAAAATATCTTCTGGCAACCGCATTAGGCAGGCCATTGATTGCTAAACATCTGGTTGAGATAGCGCATAAAGAAAAGGCGTCTTTAGTGGCGCATGGATGCACAGGCAAGGGTAATGATCAGGTAAGGCTTGAGGTTGCCATAGGCATATTAGATCCAAAATTAGAAATTATTGCTCCGCTGAGATCATGGGAATTTAAGTCAAGAGAAGAAGAGATAGAATATGCGTTAAAGAATAATATCCCTATAGATGTTACTAAGAAAAAACCTTATAGTATTGACAGGAATATCTGGGGTATTAGCATTGAGGCAGGGATACTGGAAAACTTAGAGCAGGAGCCGCCTGAGGACGCTTATTTAATTACCAAAGGCCCGACGAATATCGCAGGTTACCCTAAGTATATAGAGATTTATTTTGAAAAAGGGGTGCCTAAAAAAATTGACGGGAAGAATTATAAATTAAAATCTTTAATCAGTTATCTTAATGAAATAGGCGGTTTGCACGGTATAGGCAGGCAGGATTTAATAGAGAATAGGCTTGTGGGAATTAAATCAAGGGAGATTTATGAGGCTCCGGCCGCCACGATACTTTTTACCAGCCATAAAGAATTAGAGAGCCTTGTCTTAGACAGGGAGCTTAGCCATTTTAAAGAAATCATTTCCCTTAAATATGCGGAATTGATTTATTACGGGCTTTGGTATTCACCTTTAAAAGCAGCTTTAGATAGTTTTATATTAACTACGCAAAAGCATGTAACCGGGACTATAAGGCTAAAATTATTTAAGGGAAACTGTGTTCCTGTTGCTAGAAAGTCAGCTTATTCACTTTATAAAAAAGAATTAAGTACCTATGGTAAAGAGGATAAGTTTAATCAAAAATTAGCAGAAGGGTTTATTAAGATTTGGGGGATGCCGTATATAGGGAAATAAGTTAATTGGTTGAATTGCAAAGGAAAGAAGATGCCTAAAAAAATGTGGGGAACGAGATTCCCTAAGAAAACAAATTCATTAACTGATGAGTTTACCTCAAGCATTGCCTTTGATAAACGGCTGGCTGAATATGATGTTTTAGGAAGCATTGCTCACGCTAAGATGCTAGGCAGGCAAAAGATAATTCCGCTTAAGGACGCTGCTTTAATTACGAAGGGGCTCAATTCTATTTTAAAAGATGTTTTAGCCAATAAATTTAAATTTGACCTTCAAGCTGAAGATGTGCACTCCAATATTCAAGATGCGCTTTCAAAAAAGATAGGCAAAGTAGCGCACAAGCTGCACACTGCCCGCTCCAGAAATGACCAGATCGCCTTGGATGTAAAGATGTATTTGAGGGAAGAAATTAAAAATTTAAATTTAGAAATTAAAAATTTACAGGCTTCTATTTTGAAATTTGCAAAAAATAATGCGCAGGCAATTATTCCCGGTTACACCCATTTGCAGCCTGCGCAGTGCCTGCTTCTGGCACATCATCTGCTTGCCTATATTGAATGCTTGGAAAGGGATAAGGAGAGGCTTTTTGACGCGCAGAAAAGATTGGATATGCCTTTGGGCGCTTGCGCGTTTTCCGGGACAGGGCTAGCTATAGATAGAAAATTTGTTATGAAGGAGTTAGGCTTTAAAAATCTTACCCAGAATAGTGTTGATAGCGTAAGCGATAGGGATTATGTTATTGAGGTATTGGCGAATTTATCTATATTGTCTGTTCATTTATCCAGGATGGCGGAAGATTTAATTCTTTGGGCCACAAAAGAATTTAATTTTATTGATATAGATTTTTCTTTTTGTACAGGTTCCAGTATTATGCCGCATAAGAAAAATCCGGATGTGTTAGAATTAATCCGGGGTTCAACAGGGCAAATTCAAGGAAATCTTTTAAATGTATTAACGTTAATGAAAGGCCTTCCTTATGCCTATAATCGGGATATGCAATTAGATAAACCTGCGCTTTTTGACGCACTGGATACGGTTGGAAATATGCTCAAGATTTTTAAGGAGTTATTTGCAAATATTGCAATAAAAAAAGAGGCAATAGCGCTAAAATTAACAGATGAATCTTTATTTTGCGTAGATATTGTGGAATATTTAATTAAGAAAGGCCTCTCATATAGAGAGGCGCATGATATTGTAGGCAGAATGGTTAAGGCGAGCTTGGATAAAAAAGAGAAGATTTCAAATTTAAGCGCTCAGGAATTAAAAAAATATTCGTTGAAATTAGGCCTGGATGTAAAAAATATTCTTGATGCCCGGGCATCAGTGAATTTGAAAATTTCTTATGGCAGCACTAATCCTAAACTTGTTAGCCAGCAGCTTGTTAAATGGAAAAAAAGATTAAATGCACGAATTTAAATATAAAAATAATCAATTATATTGTGAGGATATAAAAATCCAGGATTTAGCCGAACGTTTTGGCACGCCGCTGTATATTTACAGTTATCATACCCTGATTGATCATTTTATCAAACTGCAAAAGGCCTTTTGTGAAATAAAACCTTTAATTTGTTATTCAGTAAAGGCGAATCCGAATTTAGCTTTGCTAAAGGCTTTGGTGGATAAGGGCGCAGGATTGGATATTGTTTCCGGCGGAGAATTATTTCGCGCTTTAAAGGTTGGCTGCCCAACAAATAAAATTGTCTACGCCTCAGTTGGTAAAACCGATCAGGAAATAGAGGAGGCAATAAGATGTGGAATTTTATTTTTCAATGTTGAAAGTAGGCCTGAGTTGGAAAATATTAACCGTATTGCCAACAGGTTAAATAAAACCACTAATGTCGCAATCCGTATTAATCCGGATGTGGAACCAAAAACCCATAAATATATCACTACAGGCAAGTTGACTAATAAATTCGGAATTGATTTTGAAAGCGCCCGGCAGATTCTCTTATTGCGTAAGGCTCTATCTAATGTTCATATCTTGGGCTTACATATCCATATCGGGTCTCAAATTACAGAAAGCCAACCCTATATCGCGGCGATTACCAAGATGGTAGATTTTATCGGGCATTGTTATAAAGACGGCATTTGTATTGAATATCTTAATATCGGCGGAGGCTTAGGAATTATTTATGATAAAGAAACACCTCAGACCGCAGATACATTTGCCAAAAAAATCCTGCCAATGCTTAAGAAAACTAAATTAAAAATTATTATGGAACCGGGAAGATTTATTGTTGGAAATGCCGGAATTTTGATAGCAAAGGTTTTATATATCAAATCCACGCCTAAGAAAAAATTCATCATTATTGACGCGGGAATGAATGACCTTATCCGGCCGGCTTTGTATGATGCGTATCATAACATTTTGCCTTTACGATGTACGAGCTACGAGCTACGATGTACGGAAAAAGTAGACGTAGTCGGCCCTATCTGCGAGTCGGCAGATTTCTTTGCTAAGAATAGAAAATTGCCCTACTTTAAAGAAGGCGATTATCTGGCAATAATGGGCGCAGGCGCTTACGGTTCTAGTATGGCTAGTAATTATAATTCTCGTTGCCAGCCTTGCGAGGTTATGGTTAAAAAGAATAAGGCATTTTTGATTAGAAAAAGGGAAAACTATAAAGATTTGGTTCGTAAGGAAATCATTGCTGTCCAAATTAGCTGATAGAGTGGTAACAGTTCAGCCCTTGGAAGTAACCGTGTCATTGCGAGGAGCGACAGCGACGAAGCAATCTCTGGGATTGCTTCGCTCCCTTCGGTCGCTCGCAATGACAGATCATCGGGAACTTCCAAACACTGAACTGTTACATAGAGTGTCATTCCCGCAATCTTTAAGCGGGAATCCACGATGAGAAAAAATCTG
>JASEHM010000269.1:403-636 GCA_030018895.1 Candidatus Omnitrophota bacterium | reverse complement strand
TATTATTAGAAGGGCTGTATTGTTAGCAGAGTCAGACTCTATTGAGCCGGGTAATTTTTCTCCAGATAACCTTAAGCTTTATGGAGAGAAGATAGATGTCACCCAGCCTCTGGATAAAGGGGTTTCTTTTGAGGAGATAACTAAAGAAATAGAGAAAGACTTGATTAAAAGGGCGCTTGAGTGCTCAGGAGGAAATAAGATAAAGGCAGCAGAAAGCCTCAAGATGAACAAAA
>JASEHM010000269.1:0-393 GCA_030018895.1 Candidatus Omnitrophota bacterium | reverse complement strand
TATCGCAAGATAAAAGCTCTGCAGTTGTGACACTTCGACTCCGCTCAGTGTCAAATGGTGTCCTTCGACAAGCTCATGATGCTTCGAAGGATGCTGAGCAGAGTCGAAGCAAGAGTAGTCGAACGATGACAATTCTGTCCCTTTTTCTCAAATATGTCCCATCTTTTACCCCGTGTTGTAAAATTTTAAAGGGCACAAAATCCTTTGTAATTAAAGATGATAACAGAGGTTTACACTTTGATAATGTTTGGCACATTTGTTGCTATAAAAGAGATTGACCGCTACTCAAAGGGGACTGTCCCTACTTTTAATACTTTTAAAGCGGAATCCAAAAACAAAGGAGGTGAAATAACATGGCAGTAGAAAAAGCGATTGCTTCCAGCAGTTTGGTCG
>JASEHM010000268.1 GCA_030018895.1 Candidatus Omnitrophota bacterium | reverse complement strand
CATCTGCAATTAATTCCAAAGATTTCTGGGTGTAATTTCTCTTCCCATTTTCTAATTGGTTTACATAACCCTGAGAAAGACCGCTTTTCAATGCAAGTTCTTCCTGTGTAAGCCCTGCCTGCATTCTCAGCTTTCTTATATTTTCACCTATGATATTCCTATCCCGTCTTTTCATTGGTTTTATCCTAATAGCACGATGCCCTTTTATACAATTCCAATGTGCAATTTTTACTTGACACTAATATTGCACTGTGCTATATAATATTTGGCGGAAAAGGGGGGTGAGAAATGGAATTTGTGTTGTCATTGCGAGGCTGACAGGGGCAGTCTTGACACAGGGATGTCATTCCCGCCCCCGTTTTCACGAGGGTAAACTCCAGCGGGAATCCAGAGTTTTTAAATAAGGAGCTGGATTCCGCATCAAGTGCAGAATGACAAAAAACAAATAATTCATTAGAAGAGGAGGAAAGTGTTATGAAGAAAGTAATTTGGATGAGTTTTCTTGTTTTAGCTTTAAGCCTGCCTTCCATAGGCATGGCGGCCAGTGTTGGTAATATTGCAGATACACAGGGAGGTCTGGGGAAATTTTCCCTTGGGGTAGAGTATGACAGCGTTTTTAACAGGGATCTGAAGTTTAAAAGCGGG
>JASEHM010000267.1 GCA_030018895.1 Candidatus Omnitrophota bacterium | reverse complement strand
TCACCGGCGAGGCAATAGCAATAGCGGATGGCAAATCAGTATTCCGAATTAAGTCTTGTGTCCCCAGAATTGCTTCAGTTTCCCATTTCATCTTTATGCAAATCTTATTGAGATTATGAATCAGTCTATCGCGATTATTTTCTGTTTCTATATAACCATTGATTTTATTACTTAATTTTTTAAAAGGCATGTCAAGAGTAAGTTCGTCCATAAGTTCTCTAACTTCAACTGGGTTTTCTTTAAGAGCTCTAATTACACGGTAAATAGCGTGCCGAATTGCATGAGGTGTTGTTTGTTTAATTTCCTTAATCTCTTTCCAGGTACAGGGATATTCTTTCCAGCTTAAACCAAATCGTAAACAAAATACCTCTTTACAATCCTTATCTGAAAGCTTACGGATATCTTTTTTTGTTGTTGTCTTTTGTTTTAAAGAAAATATCTTACCTATTTCTTCTTCTGCTCCTATCCTTTCTGCTCCTTTTCTTAACTTTGATAAAATCTCCTTAATTATTTGACTAATCCGTGTTTCTGTTACCTCTAATTTCTCACCTATTTTTTTCATTGTCCACTTTTCAAAAAAGTATAATTCTAATATCTCCTTATCTCTTGAATTTAATTTCGGAGTTTTGTTTACTATCTCAATTAGCAATTCTTTTGAGTCAAA
>JASEHM010000266.1 GCA_030018895.1 Candidatus Omnitrophota bacterium | reverse complement strand
TCTCAAAATACATTTCGCGTCGATAAGTAACGTCTAATTTGGACACGAGTGATATCAAGAGATAACATAGATTCCTCGGCTCGGCCTTGCGGCCTCGCTCGGAATGACATAAGGAATGATGACTTTAGGTTTTTTCGTTAATAACTTGAATCCGGAATTTGCGTTAAAAACTATTAAATGATCTGGACAGTTATCGGTTTTTCAGCCGCTTCATTAACAATGTTTGCTTTTATCCCGCAGATTCTCAAAGTATTAAAAACCAAATCTGCCAAGGATGTAAGCATAATTACCTTGCTCCAGCTTTCAGTAGGGGTTTGTTTGTGGATTGCCTACGGGATACATCTAAAAGATGCAATTATAATTATTGCTAATAGCGTAACCTTAGCAACGTTAATTATATTATTAGTAATGGCTCAGCTTCTGAAAGTGCCTTGATAACACTTCAATTTTAATGACAAATAACAAAATTCAAATGACAAAATAAATCCAAAATTCAAATATCAAAACTTAAAATGCAAAATAAAAAATACGACCTTGAAGATAGAACATTAAAATTTACTAAGGATTGTATTGATTTATGTAAACTGTTTATAAGAGATATTATAAATATAGAGTTGGTCAGTCAATTAATAAGAGCCTCTAGTACACTGTGACACAAATTATTGACATTCTGTCATTCCCGCGAAAGCGGGA
>JASEHM010000265.1 GCA_030018895.1 Candidatus Omnitrophota bacterium | reverse complement strand
AAAGGGGTTTGTCTTGAGCAAGGTTCAAAGATAAAAATAGAAATTTTAACTGATGGCACAAAAGGGCTTTTTGGTATGCCAGGGCTAAAACCAGCAAAGGTTAGGGTAATGGTTAGAAAATAGCGAGGTTATTTAAATTTCATAGCAGGAAGTTTCCGCGTGGAAACTAAGTTAATGCTGAAAAACCTCTATGGCTTTCGTTAAAGGAAACGAAACCACTGCCTTGTGGCTTGTATTTGTTATCCTGAGGCAAAGCCGAAGGTTCACGTTTTTAGATTCTTCAGTTGTTCCGCCATTTTCAGTGGTGAGATTTCTCAGAATGACGCATGCGTCTAAAAGAGACTTTTTCAGTGTAAACTAATGCTTTTGTGCATTAGCAACTTGAACTGAACGAGTCTTTCATTATTTTTATGGGCATCTTGTCATCTCGAGCGAGCACATTCGTTTCGCTCAGTGTAAACTCAGGCGAGGTCGAGGGATTTAAAATAACATAGATTCCTCAATAGCATAGAAAATTATATTAAAGATCCTTTAGCCGCCTTTGGCGGCTTCAGGATCAAGGAAAATTGTTTTGCAATTTTCCTTGACTCGGCCTTGTGATCTCGCTCGGAATTAGACTGTGTCGCAATTCGTGTTTTTCGTTATTGCGAGGAGCGAACGAAGTGAGCAACGAAGCAATCTCCGACGGTGATAGAGAT
>JASEHM010000264.1 GCA_030018895.1 Candidatus Omnitrophota bacterium | reverse complement strand
TGGTGCATGAAGAATTAGTCAAAAAGAGTCAAAATATTGAATGGGAGTATACATCGAAAGCAGTAACGAGTTGGGGCGGTATGCGAATGATGAAGGAATTGATAGATAAAACAGGAATATTAACGAAATTAAAAGTTTTGCCTATCCCTTATCCTCATTCCAACAGGGGATGTAATCCATTAGAAATCATAGAAAGTTTTTGGGCATGCGTGTGGGCAGGCGGGGCGCGATTTAACCATACAGCAATAATAAGATTTGATAAGGTATTAAAGGAAATCTTCCGGTGGAAAAAGAGTCCATCTGTAAGTACATATACAAGATTTTTTAATAAATTCACCAGAGAGACAGTAGATGGAGTGTTTGCTGAGTTGAATAAATGGTTTTTCGCTCAAATACCGATACAAAAATTTACTCTGGATTTAGATTCAACCGTATGCACCCGTTATGGAGAACAGGAAGGTAGTATTAAAGGATACAATCCAAGCAAAAAAGGAAGAAATTCGCATCATCCGATAATTGCATTCTTGGCGGATATACGGATGACAGCAAATGCATGGTTAAGGCCAGGAAATACTTCTAGCGCTAATAATGTGCAGGCATTTTTTGAAGAGACAATGGGGATACTGGGAGCCCAAAGAATCGGCCTGATAAGGGCGGACAGCGGATTTTCCGACGGCAAATTTTTAAGTCTATTAGAAAGTCACGGG
>JASEHM010000263.1 GCA_030018895.1 Candidatus Omnitrophota bacterium | reverse complement strand
GTATCCAGATTTTTTCTCGTCGTGGATTCCCGCTTAAAGATTGCGGGAATGACACCCTAGCAACTAATTTGGACAGCAATGTATAAAAATATGAAAAAAACCGTGGTGTTTTTTTTCTTACTATTATTTTTGCCAGGCTGCGCTGTTTATAAATTTCAAAAGGCCCAAGCCCCTTATGTCCAGGGGTTTATAGTGGCAAGGGATGGCTTTATCATTCCGGAGTATACGCTTGGAATGGGTAATACTACTGGGGATTTTAAAACAGCCAAAGAGCGTTTTAACAGGCGCAAAATAACTGTGGAGTACTATTACAAGAGGATGGGGCTTATTTCTAGCCGGCTAACAGAGTATTTAATTGACCCGCCAATAATTTTTATAAAGTTTATCAGCGGGATTTTTCGCCTGCCTTTTGTTGCGCTTTCAGACTATAGATATGAACATAACCCTGAATATCGTAAGAAGATTACAAGGTTGGAAGAAGAGCAGGATTCTCTTGAAAAAAAACGTATAAATGTTTTAAAAGAGAAATTAAACGCATATATCCAGAAAGATTTAATTAATGAGGCGCCTGAAATACAACAGCAGAAAAAAGTTGCAGAAGAAGGAAAAACTGCTCAAGAAGAGGTAAGGGTCATAGAAGAAGTCAGCGTTGTGGAGAAAGAGAAGATTGAGGGAGGAAAAGAGCAGATTGAAGAAGGAAGAGTGAAGATTGGAAAAAAATTAAAGGTTAC
>JASEHM010000262.1 GCA_030018895.1 Candidatus Omnitrophota bacterium | reverse complement strand
TTCACGGGCATGACAAAAACGGGAGGCGAGAACTTCCGGAAGCTGAACTGTTACAGAGTAAGGCAGGGCTAAGAGTTAAGAGCTGAAAGCTGAAAGCTAAGAACTAAGAAGGGGGAAAAAAGGGTGATTAGAAAGGCTAGGATTGAAGATATAAGGCATATTCAGGAGATAATCAATGTTTTTGCCGGATTGGATTTGATGCTCCCGCGTTCATTAAATGAGTTGTATGAGAACCTACGGGATTTTTGGGTCGCTGAGGAGAATAAAAAAATTGTCGGTTGCGTTGCTTTGCATATTTCCTGGGATGACTTAGCAGAAATAAAGTCTTTGGCTGTAGAAAAAAAATCGCAAAAAAAAGGATTAGGCAAGCGATTAATTTCAACTTGTTTTCTTGAGGCAAAGCAGCTTGGCGCAAAAAGGATATTTGTGCTTACTTATAAGCCGGATTATTTTAGGAGTTTTGGTTTTCGTAAGGCCCAACATTCCAGCTTTCCGCATAAGGTCTGGGCAGAGTGTATAAACTGTCCCAAATTCCCTAATTGTCAAGAAATAGCGTTAATAAAAATATTGTAAAAATTTTGTTTTATGGTAATATAATTTTTCTTATGGGGAGGAGTTTCATAATATAAGATGATTTCTGGAAATCCTGTTTCTTGTGTAGGTAGAATGCGTTTATGAACTTCTTTGCTTGCGCAATGGACAGAGGGTTGTTACAAAGGAGTGAATGGGGGAAATGATGTCATGCCCGCGAAAGCGGGCATCCAGATTTTTTCTCGTCGTGGATTCCCGCTTAAAGATTACGGGAATGACACTC
>JASEHM010000261.1 GCA_030018895.1 Candidatus Omnitrophota bacterium | reverse complement strand
CTGCGTTCATTTGCGTTTTAGCAAGTCTTATTTAGTAGACAAAGCATTATAGTTTATCATCTATTGCCTATTTTTTCAATTCTACCTTATCAATATAAATTATGCCTTTTGCTTGGGCTAAAGGCTCAAATTGAAAGCTTTTTAATGGAAATGTTAAAACAGCGTCTTTTTCTGCATCTTGCGGTTGCCAGTCTCCCCGGCTAAAAAAATCGCTAAAATTACAAATTATCTGTTTCCATCCTTTAAAATTATCTTCAATAAGGCAGCGCCACAGCTCATTTCCCTTATCTTTAATGTCAACAGCTATCTTTGCCTTAGAATCATTACCATAGATGTAAAAAGATAAGGCCTTATAGCCTTCCCATTTTATATCTTCTGGTTTAACCTGCCAGTCTGCATTTTTGGCGTCGAGCCCGGCCCCTCTTGCAATCCACATATATCCGCCAGGCACAGCGTCAAAAGTTATCTTAAGCGCTTTTTCTCCTGAATATTTAATATCACTTACTGTAATTATCTCTATAGATGAACCATTGCCTGAGCCATAATCAACAGTGCCTTGGGGCCCTTGAGAAACCACAATCTCAAAATCATCAATTAATAAATTATCTTCTTGGCCGCAGCAAGAGGTAGCAATTGATAAAATAAATACTAAAACAAAGCACCCTATTTTTTTCATATTTCTCCTTTTCATTTGCATCTAGAGAACGTGCCTCTAGATGCAGGCCCTGTTTACCTACGCGCCGAATGAGAATAATCTCGTAACAGCTTAGCTTCCGGAAGTTCTCGCCTCCCGTTTTTGTCATGCCCGTGAAAACGGGGGCGG
>JASEHM010000260.1 GCA_030018895.1 Candidatus Omnitrophota bacterium | reverse complement strand
CTTTGTTTTTGAAATAGTAGCCGACAACAGAAGTGCCACTGAAAGCATCCAAAAAACTCTCTATTTCTTTTGGGGCGTTATCAAAAATCCACTTTACCGCCTTTAACGCGCCTACGGCAAATAAATCCCGTGAATGCGCCTGATGTTTTATCTCAATACGTTCAGAATTACCGCAAAAAATAACCGTATGATCACCGACGATATCGCCCAGCCGGATGGCATGAGTAGGAATTTCTTTCTTCACTGCCTCTGTTAATATCTGGCTGATTTTTTTTGCTGTGCCTGAAGGGGCGTCTTTTTTTGCTTTATGATGTGCCTCAATAATCTCAATACCGTAATCCGGGCCTAATCTTTTGGCAATTTCCGGCAATACAGCAAACAAAACATTTACCCCAATAGACATATTCGGAGAAAAAACAACAGGTACAATTTTTGAAACCTCTTCTACTTTCTGTAATTGCGTTTGATTTAAACCCGTAGTGCCTAAAACAAGTGCTTTTTTATAGCGCGCTACATAATCTATATTAACTTCAGTTGCCTCTCTAGAAGTAAAATCAATAAATACGTCAATTAAAAACATACCGTCTGGATTAGAAGAAATTTTCAATCTCCCTAATTCCCTCCCGATTACCGGTGTGCCTTTTTGTTCCAAAGCAAGCATAATCTCAAAGCTCGAATCATGCGAGGCTAAATCAAATATCCTCCTGCCCATTTTCCCGCAAACACCTGCTATTCCAAGTTTAATCGTCACTAACACTCCCCCCTCTTCGTCATTGTCCGGCTTGACCGGACAATCCAGAAATATGCTTTGTTGCTTACTATCACTCGTGTCCAAATTAGACGTTACTTATCGACGCGAAATGTATTTTGAG
>JASEHM010000025.1 GCA_030018895.1 Candidatus Omnitrophota bacterium | reverse complement strand
TTCCCGCTTTCGCGGGAATGACAGAATGTCAATAATTTGTGTCACAGTGCACTAGCAGCTAATTTGGACAGCAATGAATAGAAATATACTGTTATTTTTTAGAGGAAGTATCACAAGGAATGATATTATCTTTATTGCGCAAAATCTCTATTTCGCCAAACAATCCGGGCTGCCTGATAATCGCTTCTTTCATTCTAATCAACTCTAATATCGCCAGAAAAGTCGCAATTATTTCTAATTTATTCTTTGCCTTAGTAAATAATTCAGAGAGCTTTATTGAGGGACTTATTAATAAAAGGTGCAGGAGATAGTGGATTTTTTCCTCAATAGTAAACTCATCTTTTATTACCTCATAAAATACCTCTTTGGTGGGGATATCCTTTAGGACAGCGCTAAATGCGTTTATGAGATCAAATATACTTGCCTCAAAATACACCTCTTTTTCTGATAATTCTTTAAGGATGTCTGTCTTTGGCCGTTTAAAAACCTCATTCTGCTGCTCCTCCCTCTCCCTTAGGGTCTGCGCTATCTGTTTAAACTTTTCGTATTCTAAAAGACGCTCGAGGAGCTCTGCGCGGGGGTCATCCTCCTGCTGCTGAGAGTCTTCTTCTTGCGCAGGAAGAAGCATTTTGGATTTAATCTGCATCAGCGTAGCTGCCATTACTAAGAATTCTCCGGCAATATTTAAATCCAAAAGTTTCATTAAATCTAAGTATTGAAGATACTGCTCAGTAACTTTAGCTATTGGTATATCATAAATATTAAGGTGGTCTTTTTTTACCAGATACAGGAGTAAATCCAGCGGCCCCTCAAATATCTCTAATTTTATCTTATAGCTCATAGTGGTTTATCAACTAATACAAACGCATTAAGTAATAAATAACGTAACAGTTCAGCTTCCGGAAGTTTTCGCCTCCCGTTTTTGTCATGCCAGTGAAAACGGGCATCCATTCTGTCATACCCTCTCTGGATTCCCGTTTACGCGGGAATGACGCCCTGATTTACTTCTGAACGCTGAACTGTTACTAAATAACAGGTTCTTTACCTCTTGTATAGTCTGGCTGGCAATTTCTCGCGCTTTTTCCTCACCCTCTCTTAATATATCCAAAACCTTATCTTTATCCTTAAGCAGCTCTTTTCTTTTATCCTGTATAGGCCCTAAAAAACTAATCAGAATTTTTGCCAACTCTTTCTTGCATTCAGTACAGCCTATTCTAGCCTCCTGACAACGCTCATCAATTACCCGAATCTCATCCCGGCCAAATATCGCATAATACTTACGCACATTGCATTCTTGAGGATGCCCGGAATCGCTTACCTTTATTCTTAAAGGATCAGTAAACATACTTTGCACCTTCCTGGCAATAACCTCTGGTTCTTCTGAAAGCGCAATGTAATTATTATAACTCTTACTCATCTTTCTGCCATCTAAACCTAAAAGACGATTTACCTTAGTTAAAAGCGCCTCAGGTTCAGAAAAAAAAGGGCTTTTATAGAGATTATTGAATTTTCGGACAATCTGGCGGGTTAATTCTAAATGAGGAAGCTGGTCTTCGCCAACAGGAACAATCCCTGCCTTATAAAGCATGATATCTGCTGCCTGCAGCAAAGGATAGCCCAAAAAACCGTAAGTGTGCAAATCACGATTATTTATTTCACGCAAGCCCTCTTTATAAGTCGGGCACCTTTCAAGCAGCCCCAAAGGAGTAATAACAGAAAAAAACATGCATAATTCAAGATGCTCTTTGACATGTGATTGAATAAAAATAATTGATTTCTCAGGGTCTATTCCGCAGGCAAGCCAGTCAATTACATTATCAATTATATTTTCCTTTAAAACTTGCGGCGATTCATATTCTGACATAAGCGCATGCCAATCTGCTGCCATAAATAAACATTCATATTCATCCTGCAGTTTTTGCCAATTATCTAATGCGCCGACTAAATGCCCTATATGCAATGAGCCTGTAGGCCGCATGCCGCTTAAGATACGTTTTTTCATAACTCGTTGTAAAAATAAAAACGAATTTGCTTCGAAGCCGAATACCTTACTCTGTTTCGCTCAAAATGCTTTCGCGTTTGAGCTTCGCAGGAGTTCTTCTTTCGCCTTCATCCATGTGGCAAGCCACAGGGTATTCGGCGAAGAAGAATAAACTACAATTTTCTTGCTATTTTTTCTATCTCAAATGCCTCAATTATGTCGCCTTCTAAAAACTGATCAAACCCCATAAAACTCATTCCGCATTCAAAGCCTTCAAGAACTTCACGCGCATCGTCTTTAATCCGCTTTAATGAAGAAAGTTTACCCTCAAAAACAACCTGGCCATTTCTTACTAAAGTAACTTGACAATTACGGTTAAATTTACCCTTAGCAACAAAACAGCCGGCAATTGTCCCTGCCTTTGATAATTTAAAAACCTTTCTTATTTCAGCCCTCCCTAAGAAAACCTTCTTTAATGTGGGCTCAAGCATCCCTTCTATCGCTGCCTTTAATTCATTAGCCAATTCATAAATAATATTGTAAATCTTTATATCAACCCCTTGTTTAGCTGCTGCCTCAACAGCTAATTCATCCGCAACAACATTAAATCCGAGAACAAGGGCGTCTGAGGCAACAGCTAATATTACATCTGAGGTATTTATATTCCCCACACCAGCATGTATTATGTTCAATTTAACTTCTGAAACATCCAGTTTGCTAAGGATTTCTTTTATTGCCTCAGATGAACCCTGCACATCTGATTTAATTATCAATTTTAATTCCTTTAATTTCCCTTCTGCTATTTGCTCATGCAAATCCTGGAGGCTGATTTTTTTTACCGCCTTTATCTGCTGATGTCTTTCCCTTTCTAAGCGTAACCCTACCAGCTCCCTGGCTTGTTTCTCATCTTCAATTACAAAAAACCGCTCACCTGCCAGCGGAACGCCGGATATACCTAAAACCTCAACCGGAAAAGAAGCAGGGGCATCAGTTACAGATATACCGCGGTCATTAAACATTGCCTTAACTTTACCGTAAAATTTTCCCACAATAATAGTTTCATTTAAATGTAAAGTACCATTTTGTATAAGCAGGGTAGAAATCGGACCCCGGCCCGAGCTCATCTTTGCTTCTATAATTACGCCAGAAGCAGGCCTTTTAAGGTTACATTTTAATTCCAGCATCTGGGCTTCCAAAAGAAGCATCTCAAGTAAATCATCTATTCCCTGGCCTGTCTTTGCTGACACCCCAACTATTATAGTTTTACCTCCCCAATCCTCAGCAGTAAGGCCTACTCCTGAAAGCTGTTTTTTCACGCGTTCAATATCCGAGCCTGCCTTATCAATCTTGTTTATGGCTACAATTATAGGAACATTAGCTGCGCGAGCATGATCTATGGCTTCCTGAGTCTGAGGCATCAGGCCATCATCACAGGCCACTACCAAAATTACTATATCAGTGATACTTGCCCCGCGGCTGCGCATAGCAGTAAAAGCCTCATGTCCTGGCGTATCTAAAAAAGTAATCTCGCCATGCGGTAAATTAACACGATAAGCGCCAATATGCTGAGTAATACCACCGTGTTCAGCATCCACAACCTTGCTTTTTCTTATAGCATCCAATAAAGAAGTTTTACCATGATCAACATGTCCCATTAGGGTTACTATAGGAAACCTGGGCTGTAATTCATAAGGTAAATCCTTTATTTCATGACCACGCAAGATTAATTCTTCTTTATCAAGGGCCTTCTTTATCTGATAGCCATATTTCTGGCAGATCTTAGCTATTACAGTTTCATCCAAGGCTTGATTTATAGTCACCATAACGCCCATATTTATAAGCCCTTTTATAAGATTAGAAGATTTTTCTTGTAATTTTACTGCTAAGTCTTTAACGATTACAGGAAATTCCAATTCAAGAACCTTTAATTCAACAACAGCAGGCTCAATCTTAGGTTCAATTTTGGCCTCAACCTTAGATTCAACTTTGACTTCAACCTTAAGCTCAGCCTTAGGCTCAACCTTAATCTCAACCTTAGGTTCAATTTTGACCTCAGCCTTAGGCTCAATCTTGGCCTCAACCTTATTAGGTTCAGCCTTAACCTCAATCTTAGACTTAGGTTTAAGCTTAGGTCTTACCTTAACCTCAACCTTAGGCTCAATCTTGGCCTTTACCTCAACCTTAGGCTCAATCTTGGCCTTTACCTCAACCTTAGGCTCAATCTCAACATTAGAAACAGGTTTAATTATCTTTTTAACAATCTTCTTAAAAACCCCTTCTTTTATTGGAACCTGAGCGCTCGTCTTTCGCGTTGCTTTCTTAATCTTTACATCAGCTACCTTCTTAACAGCTATTTTTTCCTTTTTAATTTTTACCATAATTATCCCTTAAGCAATCTTTTTGCTTCTTCAATTAATTTTTCTGCTTTTTTCTTAGCAATGCCTTTAATCGCTATTAAATCATCAATTTTTGTTTCTGCCAAAGATTCTATTGAATCAAAACCAGCTTCTCTAAGACTCAAACAGGTTTTCTCCCCTGCCCCAGGTAAATTTTCTAAGGCCGTTTTCTTCTCTTTTTTACCTGCTTCTTCTACTATTACCTCCTTTTCTTCTCCTACTGCTTCTTTCTCTTGCGCCTCCTCTTTAAGTTCTGGCGATAGAACCTCCTTTGGCCGAATATCTAATTCCCAGCCAATTAATTTTGAGGCAAGCCTCACATTCTGTCCTTGTTTACCAATAGCAACTGACAATTGATCCTGCACAACAATAACCTCAGCCCTTAGCCTATCTTTATTCAATTTTATCTCAACAACCTCTTTTAAAGAAAGCGCATGCTTAATATACTCCTTTATATCTTCATTAAAAGGCACAATATCAATTTTTTCTCCTTGTAATTCATTTACGATATTTCGGACACGATTTCCACGCATACCTACGCAGGCGCCTACCGGATCAACCCTTTCGTTCTTTGATAAAACCGCGATTTTAGTACGTTCCCCGGCTTGACGCGATATAGCTTTTATCTCTACAATTCCTTCATATATCTCAGGCACCTCTAATTCAAACAGTTTTTTTACAAAGCTTGAATGTGCGCGAGACAGAATAATTTGCGGACCTTTAGATTCCCTTTTTACCTCCAGAATATAAGCGCGAATACGCTGGCCCTGCTTAAACTCCTCCCTAGATGACTGCTCAGATTTAGGAAGCATGCCTTCTGTCCTTCCTAAAAGATCAACGATAATATTTCCTTTTTCAAACCTATAAACCGCGCCGCTGGTAATCTCTCCGGCCTTGCCTTGAAATTCATTGAAAATAACATCCTTTTCTGCTTCTCTGATTTTCTGGATTATTACTTGGCGTGCTGTAGAAGCCGCAATACGGCCAAACTCTAAAGAGGTAAGTTCCTCTTCATTTTTGAAGGCCGTTATCTTTCCGGTAACAGGATCCAACTCTACTCTCAACTTCTCATCGGGTTTAATATCAAACGTTTTCCTGGCAGCGCTTGAAAGCGCACTTTCCACCGCCTCAATAAGAACCTCTTTTTTTATTCCCTTTTCTCTTTCTATTTGCCCAATTATTGCTAATAATTCCTGACTCATATTTTTCCTCGCTTTGTTTTAAAAGTAGAGAATAGCAACTTTTTTGCTCTCTATTTGAGACTTCTGAAAAAAAGGTTTTTTCAGAACTCTCTACTTAATAACTTGCTTTGCCTTTATAATTTTAGAAAATGGTATCTGCAATTCTTCTCCGGAGACATCAACATACACCGCGCTATCTTCCGCCTGTAAAATCTGCCCTTCCCATTCTTGCCTGCCGTTTACAAGCTCATTAAGAAAAATTCTAACCCTTTTGCCTATGCAGCGCGAAAAATCACTTTTTGTTTTTAATGGCCTGTCCATTCCCGGAGAAGATACCTCTAAAATATACTTTTCCCTTAAAATATCCTTTTCTTCCAAAATCCTGCCAATATCATTATTTAGAAAAACGCACTCATCCATACCTATGCCGCCTTCGGGCATATCTACCAGAATCCTTAAAAATAAATCCCTTCCTTCATACCTATGAATAATATCCACCAAATCAAACCCCTGATTCTTCAAGTAATCAGTGATTATCCTCTTTGACTCATCAACAACTTCCTGCTTATCCATCTTTTCCGTCCCTATCTTGTTTTGCTTGCTAAAATGCGAAAGAACGCTTTAACGCGAATAAACGCTAATTTTGAACGAATAAACGCTAATTCGGATTCATTCGCGTTTATTCGTATTAAATTCGCGTTCATCCGCGTTCTTTATTCGCGTTAAGCATCATACCTTTATTTTATTAACAGGACACTATCTTATTGAATTACTGAGCTTAATGGGTTTTGGATATAATCTATAATCTCTTCTCTTGGCTTGATGATTCTTTCTCCACTAGAGCGTATCTTTAATTCACAAGTATTGCTTTTTAAAAATTCCTTACCGATAATTAATTGTAAGGGTATCCCTAAAAGGTCGGCATCTTTAAATTTAACACCTGCCCGTTCATCGCGATCATCCAATAACACATTGATCCCGTTTTGTGTAAGCTCCTTATAAATTTCTATTACAGAGGACATAATTCTCCCTTCGGTTACATCCAAAGGCAAAATAATAATCTCGTAAGGGGCAATCTCCTTGGGCCAGATAATGCCTGCGGTATCATAATTTTGCTCAATTATCGCAGAGACCAGGCGCGAAACACCTATTCCATAACAACCCATAATTATAGATTTAAGCTTTCTGTCATTATCAAGAAATTTAGCCCCTAATACCTCGCTATATTTAACCCCTAATTTAAAAATATGCCCTATTTCAATAGCATTTATCTCATCTAATAAAACACCGCATTTAACGCAAGTATCATCCTTGCATTCCCCTTTGGCCCTCGCTGTTTTACACTTAGGGCATAATAAAACCGCATCCTCGCCGTCTTTGGCCGGAATCATAAATTCATGCGAACAACTTCCACCCATCACTCCTGAGTCAGCTTCTGTAACAAGAAAATTAAGGCCGCATCTTTTAAATATCCTTTGATAAGCATAAGACATCAGTTGATAATTTTTATCTAATCCTGCTTCATCTTTATCAAAACTATAGGCGTCCTTCATAATAAACTCGCACGATCTAATCAGGCCGAATCGCGGGCGAATCTCATCGCGGAACTTTGTCTGAAGCTGATATAAAATTAAGGGTAGCTGCTTATAACTGGATACGCAGCTTCTTACTAATGCTGTAATAACCTCTTCATGGGTTGGGCCTAAACAAAGTTTTCTTCCCCTTCTATCAGAAAACCTTACCATTACCTTATCCATTGTCTTATCGCGGCCTGACTCCTGCCACAACTCTTGAGGCTGTAATGCCGGCAGCAATAATTCAGCTGCGTCAGAAGAATTCATTTCCTGGCGAATTATCCTCTGGATATTATTCAATACCCTATAACCCAAAGGCAAATAAGAATACGCCCCGGCCATAAGCATACGAATCAAACCTGAACGTAGAAGCAGTTTGTGGCTTATGATTTCAGCTTCTTGCGGATCTTCTTTTAAGGTTGGTATGAAAGTTTTTGACCAATACATTTATCCCTCATTAAAAATGTTCTTTGATACTTTTACGCCTCTCTTTTCAAATAAAGAATAGAATACAGGGATTATTCCGGTTGCCCTAAATCTGCCTTTAACTTTTTCACTGCTTAAAACCTCTTCTATCTCATATATAAATAAATCTTCCAAAACAATATGGCCGTCTTTTAAGCCATTTACCTGCGTAATGCGGGTAATCTTTCTTGAGCCATCTAATAACTGTTCCTGCTGAATAATAAGATGCACTGCTGCTGCAATTTGTCTGTATATTATATCCAAATCAACAGGCAGGCCTGAAGTAAGTATCATTGTTTCAAGCCGGGAGATAACCTCAGAAGGAGAATTAGCATGCAAAACTGCTAAAGAACCGGTATGTCCGGAACACATTGCCTGCAGCATATCAAGAGCCTCTCTACCTCTGATTTCGCCAAGGATTATCCTCGTAGGCCGCATACGCAAAGAGTTTTTAAAAAGATCCCCTATTGTTACCTCATTTTTGCCTTCTATGTTTGAAGGCCTTGCCTCAAGCCTCACTACATGTTCCTGATTCAGGCGTAATTCTGTCGTATCTTCAATAGTAATAATACGCTCATCATTACTGATACAGCCTGAAAGCACATTCAGTGTTGTGGTTTTTCCGGAACCGGTTGCTCCGGCAAATAAAATATTTACCTTTGCCTTTATGCAAGAAGATAAAAAATCTGCTATTCGCTCATCTAATGTATTAAGTTTAATTAAATCTTGAAGGGTTTTTATCTCTTTTGAAAATTTTCTTATCGTTACAGCAATCCCATCTGTAGATAAAGGCGGAATAATAATATTCACGCGCGAACCATCTTTTAAGGATACCTCTGCATAAGGACAAACCTCATCAACCCTGCGCCGGGTAGGCGCCAGTATCTTATGCACCAAACATCTTAACTGCTGTTCATCATCAAATACAAGATCAGATAATGCCTTTTTTCCTTTCTTTTCAATATAGATTTTTTTTGGCCCATTAATCATAATCTCACTTACGTCTGGATCATTCATAATATTCTCTATTGGGCCAAAACCTGTTAACTCATCAACCAAATCAGCAATTACCTTATTTTGGTCTGAATCCGGCATTATTAAACGTTCACGATGAATTATTTCGTTTAAAAGTTGTTTTACCAACTGCGCTATTTCTTCTTTATCTATAGCTTCTTTATAAAATATGCCGCTATATTGCTCCAATAGTTTCTGCCTTATTTTTTCCTTTAATTTTTTAATCATATTTTATCACTCATGTCCAAATTAGACGTTACTTATCGACGCGAAATGTATTTTGAGATA
>JASEHM010000259.1 GCA_030018895.1 Candidatus Omnitrophota bacterium | reverse complement strand
TTCCCGCTTTCGCGGGAATGACAGAATGTCAATAATTTGTGTCACAGTGTACTACCTATTATAATAATTCACATCTTCCTTTATCTGACGGCCCTCTTCAAAAATATGCGTGGTCCAGAAATCGGCAAAATGCGCAAGAAGCGTAAGCGGCGCTTCATGATGCGCAACTTCCTTATTTGCCTCAATATACTGGCCATCATGATAAAGAATCGCCTGCGCCTCAGAATCAGACAAAGGTATATATTTGCCTATTAGATATAAGCTGCGGCTTGCCAAACCCATATATACTTCTTTAGGATTAATCTTGTAAGTAATGCCTCTATTTCTAATCTCCCAGTCATTGTCATTCTTTAAATACCTGGGCCTGCCAGGCATACCAATTTTACCCACATCATGTAAAAGCCCGACAATAACGCAAGCCTCTTCAGATATCTCTTGCGCCAATACCCCCCTTAATCTTAGCATTGTTTCTGTAACACCTACACTGTGTTCTAATAATCCTGCTTCCTTATTTAAATGAAATCTTGTGCTTGCCGGGCTAGTCAGCCAGGAGGTTTCTTTCTCAAGCATGCTGATAAAAGCGTCAAATTCCTTCTTTCTCTTATCCACCCTCTTTTTTAATTCCTCGTAACGCTCTTTAATGCCCATTCTTTCCCTCCCCTAATAATTCCTTTATTTTAGCAAGCAAAACAACCGGCTCAAAAGGCTTGACAATATAAGCATCAGCCCCACATTCGTAAGCGTATATTTCCTCATCCCCCTGAGCGCAAGCAGTAAAAATAATAATCGGTATATTTAAAGGCTGTCCACCATACTTAAGCGTCTTACAAACTTTATAGCCGTCTATCTTAGGAAGCATAAGATCTAATATTATCAAATCAGGCATCTCCTTGTACACCGTATCTAATGCCTCCTGGCCGTCAAAGGCAGTAATTACTGAATAACCTGCTCTCTCTAAGCGAAAAGCTACCATCGTTACCAGGTTCTGCTCATCATCTACCACTAATATCTTTTTATCCATTTTAAAAATCCCTCGACTCGCGGAGTTTACACTGAGCAAAGCGAATGTGCTCGCTCGGGATGACAAGCAGACTGTGTCATAATGACAAAAACACCGTCATTGCGAGCCCTGCAAGCCAGAAG
>JASEHM010000258.1 GCA_030018895.1 Candidatus Omnitrophota bacterium | reverse complement strand
AAAACGGGATTGCTTCGGTCACTTCGCTCCCTCGCAATGACAAAACATGAATTATACACACCCCTCAAATAATTGTCGCTCGAGATGACGCAAATAATTTACCCGAAATCCTGCAAATTCTGGTTTAACGCAAATTCCGGGTTAAGAGCCATTCCTTATGTTCCTTGCACCAATTTAGAGTATATTTCAAGCCTTGTTCAAAATTCACAGAAGGCCTCCAGCCGGTTTCTTTTGTTATTTTTCCGGAGGAAAGCCTGTATCTTATATCATGCCCGGGCCTATCTTTTACAAATTGAATCAAATTTTCTTTTTTACCTAAAATCTTTAAGATATCCTTTACAACCGCAATATTCTGCCTTTCCTGATTGCTGCCAATATTATAAATTTCGCCTATCCTGCCTTTTTCTAAAACTTTAATGATAGCTTTGGCGCAATCTTGAACATACAGCCATTCCCTTATATTTTTGCCTTTGGCATAAACCGGTATTTTTTTATTTCTTAATACTTGAGAAACCGCCAGAGGAATAAGCTTCTCAGGATATTGCCAGGGGCCATAGTTATTTGACGGCCGCACGATTATACCCGGAAATGAATACGTGCGGATATATGCCTTAAGAAGAAGGTCTGCGGCAGCTTTAGAGGCAGCATACGGGCTATTGGGTTTAAGGGCTGAGTTTTCAGAAAATCTTCCTTTTTCTATATCGCCGTAAACCTCATCAGTTGAAATATGGATAAATTTTTTAACCTTATATTTTCTTGAGGCATCAAGTAAAATAAAAGTTCCTTTTATATTAGTTTCAATAAATGAGAAGGCGTCCTTAATACTCCGATCCACATGGGTCTCTGCGGCAAAATGGATTACAGCCTCGGGCCTTTCTTTTTTAAAAATTGAGTCTATCTTTGCTTTATCGCATATATCTATTTTGTAAAATCTATATTTCCCATCTATTTCTTTTAATCTCTCTAAATCCCCGGCATAGGTTAATTTATCAACAACTATAGCCTTATAGCTCTTTCCCAACGCCTGACGCAGAAATTCACTGCCGATAAACCCCGCGCCGCCTGTAACTAATATTTTGGTCTTCATGGATAACAAAGCACTTCTAAAAACTAAACTATTACAATTTCTCTACTTCTTAGTTCT
>JASEHM010000257.1 GCA_030018895.1 Candidatus Omnitrophota bacterium | reverse complement strand
GCCTTATCCGCAACCAACGCTTCCTTAAGATCTTTTTCCAAAACATCTTTTAATTTGCTTATCTTTTGAATTTCTTCTTTAAAGTTTTGATTTATTAATTGCTCCTGTAGTAAGGCCTTTTTTATTGCCTCAAGAGCAGCCTTTTGTTTCTCTAATTCATCTTCTTTTGCTTTTAGGCTTTCTTGCAAGGCTGCTTTTTCCTGAGAAAACTTATTCATTTTTTCTTCCAAGTCAAGCCTTGAGATCATCTCCTTGTCCCTGCCAGCTTTCTGCCGAATTGCGCTAGAACAGGAACTCAAGGTTGATATAAAAAGTATCGCATTCAATACAGCCAATATTAAAATAATTCTATTTTTCATTTAAAATTTTTCAACGGCTCTTTAAGCGCCCCAGCTGTTTCCTTTACTTTGCTCACCTTAGGCAAGACTACAATCTCAACTCTACGATTTAATTGTTTGCCTTCTTTTGTATCATTGGATGCAACCGGATGAAATTCGCCATAACCAACCGCAGATAGACGACGTTCCGGCAGAACCCCTTTTTCCTTAACCATATAATGCAAGACATTTAAGGCGCGGGAGGCGGAAAGATCCCAATTTGACTTCCATCCTGAATGTTTAATGGGCTGATTATCCGTATGCCCTTCTATCCCAACATTAAACTCAAGAAGATTTTCTTTTAAAACCCTGCTTACCTTATCAAGCACAAAATAGGCCTCAGGCCTGATCTGCGCTTTTCCCGAATCAAACAAAAGGTCCCCTACCACAGTAATTACTAAACCTTTCTCTAGCATATCTAATTTTACTAACTTGTCTTGAATCTCTTTCCCAAGCCTCTTTTCAAGAATCCTTTTTGCCTGCTCTAACTCATCTATTTGCGTAGATAATTCTTCAATTTTCTGGATATCTGAACGCCTTCCTTTTTGAAAAATAAACGTACACCCGCTAAAAGTTAATAATAAAAATAATACAAAAACCATTTTAAAAAATTTTACTTTCATAGATGATACCTCCTATTATTCTTTTTAGGGATTTTAAATCAGAAATCTAATTATAACACGATCAACAACTTTAGTCAAGGAAAATTGCTTTGCAACAAGAATTCCGCAATAAGTCCTTTTTTGAACGAAGAACTACCGTTAAGATAAAT
>JASEHM010000256.1 GCA_030018895.1 Candidatus Omnitrophota bacterium | reverse complement strand
AGTATTTTTTCTGCCATCTATTCGTGGTAATTCGGCTCTTATTCGTGGTAATTCGTGTATCTCTTAAATCTTCAAATCTTTTTATTAACATAACCGGCTAACCGGCTAACCGGCTCACCGGCTAACTCTAATATAGCTTTACTTATCTCCTCAGCAGGAAGCACTTTATCCGCCAACCCGGCATTAATTACGCACTTGGGCATACCAAAGATTAATGCTGATTCATCCTGCACAATGGTTCTACCGCCTGCCTCTTTAATAGAGCGCATACCTTCTAATCCATCATTACCAATGCCGCTTAAAATGATGCCGATAGAATTATGTTTATAGGCCTCAGCTATAGATTGCATAGCCATATCAATAGAAGGGCTTAAGCTATCAGGTGAGGCTTCAATGAAAGAAATGGTTCTACTCTTTATTTTTAGATGAGAGCCGCCGGGGGCAAGATATACGGCTGGAGAGGAAATAATTTCCGCGTCAGTTGCTACCTTGACCTTAAGTGAGCAATTTTTATTTAAATGCCCAGATAGGCTTTCGCTAAAGAACCTATTCGGCATATGTTGAGCTACTAAAATCGGGAGAGAAAAATCAGAAGGAAGAGAAGGCAAAACTATCTCCAGTGTCTGCGGCCCGCCGGTTGAGGCGCCTATCACAATAATTTTATCTTCTACTAATAATTTACGCGAAGGATGAGACGGCTGTTCAGCAATGAGGGCTTTAAATTTTTTCAAATCGACCTTGGCCGCTGCTTTTACCTCCTGTACAAGCCTTTCTTTTATCCTTTCTATGTCTAGTGATAACTCTCCCGAAGGCTTAAGCACAAAACTTACCGCTCCCATTTTCAGGCATTCTAAGGTAATATCCGCCTCTTCTTGGCTATAGGCGGAGAGTATCACTACCGGGGTGGGAAAATCACGCATTATATGCTTTAAGGTAGTCAAACCATCCCATCCCGGCATTGCTAAATCCAGGATGATACAATCAGGTTTGGAAGAGGGAATTTTTCTCATTGCTTCTTGGCCGCTTGAGGCAGTATCTACTACCTTAATGTGTGGGTCTTTATTTATGAAATCTGAGACAAGACTGCGGATAAACAGGGAATCGTCTATGATCAGGACTTTTATTGAAGGCATATTTTTGTGTAAAGTGTAATCATTGCTGTCTAAGTTA
>JASEHM010000255.1 GCA_030018895.1 Candidatus Omnitrophota bacterium | reverse complement strand
ACGCTAATTTTGGATTCATTCGCGTTTATTCGCAATAAATTCGCGTTCATTCGCGTTCTTTATTCGCGTTTATTCGCGTTAAAACGTTTATTCGTATTTTTTTCCGAAGTGTTCGTAAGCAAGTTCTGCGGCAGTTCTGCCGCGCGGGGTCCTTTTCAAGTATCCGGCCTTAAGCAGATATGGCTCAACTGTATCAGCAATAGTATCAACCTCTTCATTAAGGCTGGCTGCCAAAGACTCTACTCCCACAGGGCCGCCATTATAAGTTTCTATAATCAATTTCAATACCTTACGGTCCAACTCATCTAAGCCTGCCTTATCAATACCCAGCTCATCTAAGGTTTTAGCTGCAACTTCTTTATCTACCTTCTCTATCTTTGAAACCTGGGCATAGTCCCTGACTCGACGCAGCAGCCTATTGGCAATACGCGGTGTCCCGCGGGAGCGCCTGGCAATTTCACAAGAACCTTCCTCATCTATATTCACCCCCAGCAGTTTTGCCGAATGCCTTATAATCTTAGCAAGATCCTCTAATTTATAAAAATCCAAATTATAAAATATCCCGAATCTCCCTCTTAAAGGCGCAGCTAATAAGCCGGTACGGGTGGTAGCGCCTATAAGCGTAAACGGCTTAAGATTAAATTTTATGGTTTTAGCATACGGCCCTTTGTCAATCACAAAATCAATCTGAAAACCCTCCATTGCCGGATACAGGAATTCCTCTACTACCTTAGAGAGACGGTGTATCTCGTCAATAAAAAGGATATCCCCTTTTTCTAGATTCGTTAATATACCTATAAGATCTCCTGCACGCTCAATTGCCGGGCCAGAGGTAGCAGTAATTTTAGTATTCATCTCGCGGGCAATAATATGCGCCAGGGAGGTCTTGCCTAAGCCGGGCGGGCCGCTTAAAAGCACGTGTTCAAGCGGCTCCTTTCTTTGTTTTGCCGCAGCTAAAGAAATCTTTAGATTGTCCGCTATCCCCTTATGGCCTATAAACTCAAGGAGCCTTTTGGGCCTCAGAGAAATATTTAAAACTACATCCTCTTCGGATTCTTTAACGTTAGATACAATAGGGCTGCCTTTAAAAAGTTTTTCTCTTGTTTCTTCTTTCATAATAGAAATCACTCGTGTCTAAATTAGACGTTACTTATCGACGCGAAATGTATTTTGAGATAT
>JASEHM010000254.1 GCA_030018895.1 Candidatus Omnitrophota bacterium | reverse complement strand
CTTATTAGGGGCACATGTCATTCCCGCGAAAGCGGGAATCCAAGCGTCCGTCGGTAACTGGATGCCCGTTTTCACGGGCATGACATTATTTCCCCCGTTCATTAACGCATTACTATCCCAGTTAAACCCTGTTCTTTATCTACAATGCACTACATCTCCTGAAAATACCCTTTGCACAACACCGGAATCCTTTCTTACAAGCAGGGCTCCGTCTACATCTATATCCTGCGCGTATCCTTCAATGTGTTCCCTATAAGAATAAACCTTTACTCTTTTTGCCAATGTAATATTATACTCTCTCCACTTCTCAATAATGGGCAGCGCGCCATCATCTTGAAATAACAGGTAATTTGCCTCTATTTTACGCAATATTTCCTGCAGCAAATCTATACGGTTTATATTTTCTTTTTTTTGTTCTTTTAGCGAAATAGCCCCGCTTACTAATGACTTTTTATCATTATTAATATTCAGGCCAATGCCAATAATTACAAAATGGGTTATGTCTATTTCTGCGTTAAGCTCAGTTAATATTCCGCCTAATTTCTTGTTATTAATCAATATATCATTAGGCCATTTTATCTGGACATCTAAATTAAGCGCTGTCTTAATTGCCTCGCAAATACTCACTGCGGATAAAAGGGTAAGCAAGGGTGTTTGATTTGGCGCTAGTTTAGGCCTTAAAATCAATGACAGGTATATCCCTTTATATCTGGGTGAAAACCAGTTTCTATCTAACCTGCCTTTTCCTTTGACCTGCGCCTCTGCCAATATCAACGTTCCCTCAGGAGTAGCCTTTATCCCCAAATCATAGGCAATATCCATTGTAGAAGAAAGACTGTCAAAATAATAAATCTTCTTACCGATAAATTTTGTATTTAGGTTACTAGCAACTTCTGTTGGAAACAACTTATCAGGGATTAAAAGAAGCTTATACCCTAAGTGCGGCACTGCCACAATTTCATAGCCTGCATCCTTTAGCTCCTGAATATGTTTCCATAATGCCTGCCTGCTCATCCCTAAACGGCTGGCAATCAAATCGCCTGAGATATAATCCTGTTTTCTCTTTAGAAAATCTAATATTCTTTCTCTCATCTTTAATTTTAAGAAATTAGGTTCTTTCGTAATTAGCTTGAATCTTGAATAATAGTTGTCATTGTCCGGCTTGACCGGACAATCCAGAAAT
>JASEHM010000253.1 GCA_030018895.1 Candidatus Omnitrophota bacterium | reverse complement strand
CTCAAAATACATTTCGCGTCGATAAGTAACGTCTAATTTGGACACGAGTGATACGATTTAACTAACAAGTCTATAGCGGCTTTGCTGGCTGAATATGGAGAACTTGGATTCAAAGGGCTTGTCTGATGAATCCTGCGCCGCCAGTAACTAATATTTTATGTAGTCCTTTGCGCATTCCTCTAATACCTCCTTTATATACCTTACCTTAAAACCTGTGCGCTCAAGCTTCTCCGCTGATAAAAGTAGATTGGTTCTGGCTAAATTCAGTTCTTTAAAATCAATGATTTTATATTCAAAATCCGGCCCATATTTTTTATAAACATCTAAAAGTTCTGAATAAAGAAGGCTGCCTTTATTTACTACATTATAAATCCCTGCGGCATTAATCTCAATTAAATGCTTAAGCGCACAAACAGAATCAGGAATATAAGTAACTGAATTAGGAATATTCACAATTTTTTTATATTTTATCAGTTTATCCAGAATATTTTTCGGATGCGGCCGCTTGTCCAAAGGAATACGAAACCTTACAATTAAAATAGGATACTTATTAGATAATATTTTTAGCGGCTGTTCAGAATAAATCTTGGTTCAACTGTAAAAAAGATCGAAATAATCAGGGATTTTTCCTCATCAATAGGTTTATCTTTTGCATAATCATAATTAAAAATGCAACCAGAAGAGATGTAGACCAATTTAATATTGTTGCGCAAAGCAACTTCTGCCAAAATCAAGGGAACAAAGGCATTAGCCATTAAGGTTTTATCCTTGTCCTGGTCGCAATAATCTACACTGGGTCCGATATGGCCTATGCAATTAATAACAATCTGGGGATTAAATTTTTTTTCCTTCTGCCTCTAAAAAAGCCTGAATCCTTGTATCGGAAATCTCGCAATTAAATTCTTTCTGAAGTCTTGTTCCAATAAAACCTTTTCCGAGAATAAGAATCTTATTTTTCATCTCACCACTTTGCTAAAAACAGCTTTCTTGGTATAAAGGATCCTTTATTTATGGATTGTCCGGTCAAGCCGGACAATGACAAAAGAAAAACACGCCGGACATTCAGGCTGTGTCATAATGACAAAAACACCGTCATTGCGAACCCCGCCGTAGGCGGGGCGAAGCAATCTCTATCACCGTCGGAAATTGCTTCGCCGCTCACTTCGTTCGCTCCTCGCAATAACGAAAAACACGAATTGCGACACAGTCT
>JASEHM010000252.1 GCA_030018895.1 Candidatus Omnitrophota bacterium | reverse complement strand
CTCTATGATTATCAAAGGGTTATACAAATACTATCAAGTTATTTACGAATGACCCGAAATTTGCGTTCATTCGCGTTCTTTAATCGCGTTCATTCGCGTTTTAGTAGTTCTTATTTAGTGGTAGGCAAAGCAGTATAGTATGAGCGATTCAATAGAAAGGAGGAGATTACATTGCCGCAGATCGAAGTTAGAAAAGATGAGTCTTTTGAATCGGCTCTGCGCCGTTTTAAGAGAAAGATTGAGCAGGAAGGTATCTTAAGAGAAGTAAAAGAGCGCAGGTATTACGAAAAACCCAGCGAGCGCAGGAAAAAAAGGGGAGGAGTAAAAAAACTATAATATTTTGATGGATCCCCTTAATATCCGAAAACCGGCTGTTGCCGGCCAGTTTTATTCTTCTTCAGGCGCGGGCCTTAGGAGTGAAATTAAGGCATATGCGCCTGAAGAGGCATTGAGGCAGGATGTTATTGCCTGCATGCTTCCTCATGCGGGTTATAAATATTCCGCAAATGTGGCAGTCCAAACAGTCTCGCATATTAATATTAGAAGCAAGGTAATTCTCTTAGGGCCGAACCATACAGGTTTTGGTTCTTCTTTTAGCATAATGACAGAGGGGCTTTGGCAGACGCCTTTAGGTGAAGTAAAGATAGATTCTTATCTGGCAAAAAAAATCTTAAGCAATTCAAAATATTTAGAGGATGATAATCTTGCGCACACCTATGAGCATTCTTTAGAAGTAGAGATACCCATTCTGCAGTACTTTAGGACTGATTTTGAAATTGTTCCTATAGTATTTCTTTCAGATGATAAGAAGGCGCTTTTAGACGTAGGAAGCGAGATTGCCGTTGTTATAAAAGAATTAAATATTCAGGATTCTGTTTTGCTTGTGGCGAGTTCTGATATGACTCATTATGAGCCGCAGGCACAAGCGCAGAGAAAAGATAAAGAAGCGATAGATGCAATTTTAGAATTAAATGAAGATAAGCTAATGGAAAGAATCTTAGAGTTAAATATATCCATGTGCGGACATGCGCCGGTAATAACAATGATTAAAGCGGCCAAGGCTTTAGGGGCAAGAGCGGGCAGGCTTATTAAGTACCAGACTAGTGGCGATGTAACCAAAGATATGGATAGTGTTGTAGGTTACGCGGGAGTTGTAATTTATTAAAATATCATTGCTGTCCAAATTAGCTGCTAGAGTGTCATTTCCGCAATCTTTAAGCGGGAATCCACGACGAGAAAAAATCTAGATACCCGCTTTCG
>JASEHM010000251.1 GCA_030018895.1 Candidatus Omnitrophota bacterium | reverse complement strand
GATTCCCCGAACAAGTCGGGGAATGACAAACTATCAAGAATTTATGTCTACAATGCGCTACTCTCTAAAACACTGCCCTTCTCTTGTCAATACTAACTAATATACCTAAAGCAATAAAGGTTACAATTACAGATGAACCGCCGTAACTTGCCAAAGGCAAAGGCAGGCCAACAACAGGCGCAAGCCCTAAATTCATAGCAATATTTATAAAAATCTGCATACCCAGCATTAAAGAAATCCCTAAGGCAAGCAGCCTGCCAAAATCATCCTTAGTTCTTTGCGCTATTAAAAAACCCTGCCGGATTAATAAATAATACAGAAGCAATAAAACAATGCTTCCTAAAAAACCCCGCTCCTCAGTAAAAGTAGCAAATATAAAATCAGTATGGGACTCAGGCAAAAAATGCAGCTGGCTCTGTGTTCCGCAAAGCCATCCCTTGCCCAGGAAGCCGCCTGAACCTATTGCAATTTTAGACTGAATTATAGTATAACCCGCACCCATAGGGTCAATATTTGGATTCAGAAACACAAGCAATCTCTGCCTCTGATAATCATGCATAAAGCGCCAAAACAACGGAAGCAATAAGGCAATTACTAATAAAAATATAAAAATGTGCCTTAACCTGACATTAGTAAGATACAGCATGGCTATAAACAAAAATACTACCATCAAGCCGCTGCCTAAATCCGGCTGTTCAATAATTAGGCCTGCGGGTAAAGCTATAAATAAAAAAGGAAGAATTAACCCTTGAAAAACCCCAAATGAGGCTGAAGGCAGAGATATATTATCTGCGGATTTCTTGCTAAAGTACCTTGCCAGAAACACCGCAAGAATTAGTTTTGCCAGTTCTGAGGGCTGAAAATTAAACCAGGCGATTTTAAGCCAGCGCTGCGCACCCAGCCGCACTATCCCCAAAATAAATACAGCTAATAAAAAAATGACCACGCATACATACAAGGCATATGTCCAATCCCACAGCCGGCGGTAATTAGAATTAGACACAAGAAAAAACAAAGCTATCCCCAGGCAAACCCAAAGAAGCTGACGCCTGTAAAGCGCCTGCCAGGAAACAGCCTCTTTTTGATAAGTACTGCTGTATATAGACAGAATTCCTAGGGAGGCAATTAGAATAGCAAGTATTAATATTGTAATTTGCGAATTCCTCATCGTGAAATTTACTATTTCCAGCCCCTTTCATATTTAGTTAACACTGAAAAAACGGGTCATTCGTAAATAACTTGATAGTATTTGCATAAGTGGGACTGTTGCAAAACGTC
>JASEHM010000250.1 GCA_030018895.1 Candidatus Omnitrophota bacterium | reverse complement strand
GGATGCCCGTTTTCACGGGCATGACAAAAACGGGAGGCGAGAACTTCCGGAAGCTAAACTGTTAACAAAAAAAACGGTTATAAAAAAAGGGGCTCTTCGTTGCCGAACCCCTCAGAAAACAAAGATAACAAGGGAGAGTAGAAAAAAACAACATAAAAAGAAAATCACTGCGCCTAAGGAGAGAACTGTTACGTCTAAAAAGAAAACTGCTGCAGCTAAAAATATTATTGGCATAGTTACGCATTATTTTCCCAAAGTAAGGGCAGCAGTAATAAAACTCAAAGCGCCTTTAGCAACAGGGGATACCATTAAAATAAAAGGCAGCACTACTGATTTTATCCAAAGCGTCACATCCATCCAAGATGAACATATCGCTATAAATTCTGCAAAAAAAGGCCAGGAAATAGGGCTCCTGGCTGATTCGCGCGTCCGAGAACACGACATAGTTTATAAGATTAAGGAAAATCTAGTCAAAGACTAGAGGAATTAACCGGCGTGTAAACCCCCCCGCGGTCTATACGGTTTACCAATTTTTTGGAATTTATTTATTATGAGTATATACTCATAATAAATAATACGTTAAAAATAAGTAAGTTTGGGTAACTAAGGATGGACGCGGGATAAAGATAATAGGAGAGGAAAATAAATGCAAGTGCGAGGCAGGCCAAAAAAATATAGAATAGTGCGTCAGGATCCTAAAATAAGCCAATTTAGCCCCAGAGGCAGGCCAGGCAGGCCTGATGAAGTTGAGCTATCTGTAGATGAATATGAAGCTATAAGATTGGCAGATTATATTGGATTGAGCCAGAAAGAAGCAGCTATATCCATGAAAATATCCCAGCAAACCTTTAGCCGGATACTTAAAAGAGCCAGAAAATCCCTGGCAAATGGCCTGATAAACGGCGCTGTAATTAAAATACAGGGCGGATATTACGCAATCAGCTCACGCGACGCTTTTGAGCCATTAAAACAACCTTTAGGATTAGGCCCTTTAGAATTACCCTCAGAACCAATAACGTTCTAATCTTATCCGTATCTCATAATCCTAATGAAGTTCCTCGAGCCCTATTAACCTCAATCTTTCAACTTCGTATAAGGTATCTTATGTTAACTTGAGCATATTGGATAAATTTTCCTAAATCTATAGGACACAATAGGTTAATTTAGGTAGGAATTTTCCTGTGGAAAAGTGGTTTTGGTTTTACTTAAGCTTACTTTGGTTTTTTAAAGAAGTTCTCGCCTCCCGTTTTTGTCATGCCCGTGAAAACGGGCATCCATTCTGT